>CAXNHI010000057.1:0-5491 GCA_964202195.1 Candidatus Planktophila sp.
GACCATGGTCGAGCAATGCGGCTAGCCAAGGCCTTTGACTTCGGTTGCGTCTGGATCAACACCCACATTCCTTTGGTGGCAGAGATGCCTCACGGTGGTTACAAGCGCTCGGGATATGGCAAGGATCTCTCCAGCTACGGCTTTGAGGATTACACCCGCATCAAGCACGTCATGAGCAACCTCAACGCCTAGATTTTGCAAAAAATTTCACCTGAAATTGCCTCAAAATAGTTTGGCCATGAGGGCCAATCGGCTCCATAATAAGGCCTGCACAACCGTCCCTTGTTCCGGAAAATAAAAAGGAGCCCATCACCATGGCTAATTCACCAAAGAAACCTCTATCAGCAGAAGCACGTGCAATTATCAACTCCAAGTTTTCACGTCGTGCACTTGTTGCAGGCGCTGGTGCACTCGGTGGAGCGGCGCTCCTGAGTTCATGCGGATCAGGCAGTGATGAGGCAGCAACTACATCAGAATCTGTTCGTTGGGGTAACTGGCCTCTCTATCTAGATTATGACGAAGATACTCAACTCTATCCAACACTTGAAGCGTTTACCGCAGCAACTGGAGTTGCAGCAGAGTACTTCGAAGATTACAACGATAATGATGAGTTTTTTGGAAAAGTTCAGGCACAACTTAAACTTAAAGAAGATATTGGTTATGACCTTGTAACACCAACAGACTGGATGGCAGCTCGCTGGATCCGTCTTGGTTACACACAAAAATTTGATAAGACAAATATTCCTAATGCAGGAAATATTCTTGACACACTTGCATCTCCATCATTTGACCCAATGCGTGAGCAGTCACTTACCTGGCAAGGAATCATGGGCGGATTTGGTTGGAATACCGAAAAGGTTCCTGGCGGGGTTCGCACACTCGACGATCTCTTTGCTCCAGCAAATAAGGGAAAGATTGTTGTCCTCTCTGAAATGCGCGACACCATTGGAATTATCTTGCTCGACCAGGGCGTAGATCTCACCACGGTTACTGAAGACCAATTTATGACGGCCGTTGAATACTTGGAGAAGAGAATCACTGATGGTTGGATCCGCGGAGTCAAGGGCAACGAATATGCCGAAGACCTCACCGCAGGTGATGCAACAGCAGTAATCGGTTGGTCTGGAGATATGTTTATCTTGAAGTCAGAGAATGAAGGCAAATTTGATTTCGCTATCCCAGATTCTGGCGGAACGATCTCAGGCGATAACCTAATGATTCCTTACACAGCCACGGCAGAAGCCAAGGCAAGTGCGGAAAAGCTCATCAACTGGTATTACGACCCAGCTATTGCAGCTGAAGTTGCTGCCTACGTGAACTATGTAACTCCGGTTAAGGGCGCGCAAGCTGAGATGGAGAAGATTGATCCAGATCTAGCAGCGAGTGAGTTCATCTTCCCAAGTGAGAAGATGATGGCAAACCTTTCTGTCTTCCGCTCACTTACACCAACTGAAGAAACAACGTGGACAGAGGCCTTCCAAAAGGCCGCCGGAAACTAAGTGACCGATAGCGCAAACTCTGCACGCGGTGATCTCAAACTCACACGTATTACAAAGAGTTACGGTGATTTCACTGCTGTTGATGATCTCTCTTTAACCATCCCTGAAGGTTCCTTCTTTGCGCTACTTGGACCTTCAGGGTGTGGCAAGACCACAACCCTTCGCATGATTGCCGGTCTTGAAGAACCCACCGTGGGAAGCATTCACTTGGGTGCAACAGATATCACAACAACAAAGCCTTATCAGCGCCCGATCAATACCGTTTTCCAGAATTATGCACTATTTCCGCATTTAACAATCTTCGAAAATATTGCATTCGGTCTCCGCCGACGTGGTCTCAAAGATATTGATGAAGCTGTCAATAAAGTTCTTAATCTTGTGGAACTTCCTCACCTAGCTCAACGTAAACCAACTCAATTATCTGGAGGTCAGCAGCAGCGCATCGCGCTAGCTCGCGCAATTGTTAACCGCCCAGCACTTTTACTCTTGGATGAGCCACTCGGTGCACTCGATCTGAAACTTCGTCGCCAGATGCAGATCGAACTCAAGTGGATTCAAAAGGAAGTCGGGCTCACCTTCGTCCATGTGACACACGACCAAGAAGAGGCCATGACTATGGCTGACACGATCGCTGTGATGAATGAAGGAAAGATTGAGCAGATGGGATCTCCTGCTGATCTCTATGACAATCCAGAGACAGCCTTTGTTGCAAACTTCCTTGGCCAGTCCAATCTGATTAAAGGCTCACTCGTTGGCACTGACGGAGATTCGTTGGTTGCTGACCTCTTTGGTCAGAAGATTTCACTTCCACGTACCCGTTCGCATGCGGTTGATGCATCGATCTTTGCTGGTATTCGCCCAGAGAAGTTCCGCATTTCACTTCTACAGACACCGACCTCAGGCAATATTTTAAGTGGTGGCAAGATCGAAGACGTTTCATACATCGGTGTCTCTACTCAATACCAAGTGATGATGCCGTGGGGCCAGGAACTTATGGTCTTTGAGCAGAACGACGACGGTGTTGCACCATTCCAGATTGGTGACCCAGTAAATATTTCTTGGGAGCCGGTCTTTACCTTTGCACTTCGTGGAGATGAAGATGCAGAAGCTGGTACAGAAGTAATGCCTGAAGATCTCGACGAAGAGTAGCCAAGAGCTCCTGCGATGAAGAGAATTAGTACGCCTTACCTTTTACTTCTCCCTGGTTTTGCCTTTCTCTTTACCTTCTTCATCTTGCCAATCATGAACCTGGCTCAAACTTCGACACAGACTCGGATAGAAAATGGCGATACAGGCCAATACGAGCAGACCTTGCGCTTTGCAAACTATCTCGATGCATTCATCGAAAACCGTGAGCAATTTACACGTTCCTTTGTTTATGCACTCATTGCAACTCTTCTAGCGCTACTTATTTCTTATCCATTGGCTTATGCGCTGGCATTTAAGGCAGGCAAGTTCAAAAATATTCTCTTAGTTCTAGTGATCGCACCATTTTTCACCTCATTCTTGCTCCGTACCGTGGCGTGGAAGCAGATCCTTGGTGAAGAAGGATTTGTGGTGCCTTCGCTTCGAAATATTGGAATCATTAGCGAGAGCACGACCCTTACTTCGACTTCGTTCGCAGTTATTATGGGTATGACTTATAACTTTCTCCCATTTATGACTTTGCCTTTATATGCATCGATCGATCGAATTGATCCCCGGACTCTTGAAGCATCAGGTGACCTCTACGCCAATGGTTTCACTACATTTCGCAGAGTTACCCTTCCATTATCAATGCCCGGAGTAGTTGCAGGTACTTTGCTCACATTTATTCCTGCTGCCGGCGACTATGTCAATGCACAGATTCTTGGAAGTCCAAATACCAAAATGATCGGCAACGTGATTGAATCGCGTTACTTTAGAGTCGTTGATTACCCAACCGCTGCCGCACTCTCATTTACTCTTATGGCAGCGATTCTTATTCTTGTCACACTGTACATTCGTAAAGCAGGGACGGAGGAGTTGGTATGAGTACAAAGCAGAAAGATGCCAGCATTCCAACACTTCCAGTCGGTGCTCTCATTTCACGATGGATTGGGCGTAATCTCATCCGCATCTATATGTTCTTTGCATTTACCTATCTCTTTATTCCAGTGGCTTACACATTTGCCTTCTCTTTTAATGATTCGGGTAAATCCAATCTTGTCTGGAAGGGATTTACCTTTGATAATTGGACAAATCCGTGTGGCGCACCTCAAGTCTGTTCTGCGCTAGGAAACTCGATAAAGATCGGTCTATTGGCAACAATATTTTCAACAATCCTTGGGACAATGATCGCCTTTGCAATCGGCCGCCATGCCTTCAAAGGACGCTCGGCTTCTAATCTTCTTATCTTCTTACCTATGGCAACCCCTGAGATCGTTCTTGGCGCATCACTACTCTCGCTCTTGCTGGTGTTTCAAATTAGCCCAGGTTTCTGGCCAACAGTTATTGCCCACGTAGTCTTCTGCATGTCCTTTGTGGTTGTGACAGTCAAGGCTCGTATTGCATCCCTTGATCCGCGTTTGGAGCAGGCAGCGATGGATCTCTATGCCAATGAATTCGAAACTTTCCGCAGGGTGACACTTCCACTTGTTGCACCAGGAATCGCCGCTGCAGCACTTCTGGCATTTAGCCTCTCTTTTGATGACTTTATTATCACTAACTTTAATTCTGGCACCATGACTACATTTCCGAAGTTTGTTTATGTATCTGCAGCTCGCGGAATCCCAGCTCAGGCCAATGTGATTGGCTCTGCCATGTTCTTCCTCGCACTGGCACTGGTCATTATTGGACAAGTGGTGAGCCGTAAGCGTAAAGTTTCTTAAATGGTCAACCATGGCAATATGTACGGCCCCAGCTTTACCTTTCTCGGCATTCCTCAATGCGATCTAGATATTCCAGCTAGCTTTGCTGGCGCAGATGTTGTCATCGTTGGTGCGCCGATAGATTCAGGTACATCGCATCGCTCGGGTGCAAAGTTTGGGCCGCAGGCAATTCGTGGCGGAGATTATCTTCCTCACGATGGATCTCGCCCACATTTAGCGTTACGTACCGATGGCTTGAAAGATCTTAAGGTTGTCGATGCTGGCGATTTGATGATGCCGGGGGGAGATCTCGTCGCATCTCTTGCAGTACTGCGCGAGGCAACAGAAAAGATTTCGCGATCCGGTGCGATCCCCGTAATTTTAGGCGGAGATCACTCGATCGCCTCTGCAGATGTTGCAGGAATCGCCAATCACTTGGGGCGTGGAAAAGTTTCGATGATCCACTTCGATGCCCACGCCGATACAGGTGAAGATCAATTTGGTGCACTCGTTGGGCATGGAACTCCAATGCGCCGGCTTATCGAAGATGGATATGTACGTGGAGATCGTTTCTTGCAACTTGGGCTGCGTGGGTATTGGCCAGATCATGTGACCCTTGCGTGGATGCGTGATCAAGGAATGCGTTCCTATGAGATGACTGAAATTCATCACCGCGGACTGACTGCAGTTCTTGATGAATCATTTGTGACCCTTACAGATGGCTGCGATGGTGTATTTCTTTCAGTTGATATTGATGTTGTAGATCCCGGTATGGCACCAGGTACTGGAACACCTGAACCGGGCGGAATGACATCACGCGAACTCTTAGAAGCTGTGCGCCGTATTTGTCTCGAACTTCCCGTGGTTGGAATCGATATTGTTGAAGTTGCACCGCCGTTTGATTCAGCCGATATCACCGCGATATTGGCTAACCGAGTTGTACTAGAGGCTTTAAGTGCAATTGCAAAGCGTCGTAACGGCACCACATACTCACCAACTCAAAATATTCTGGACCGTTAATCCATGCGTGATGTAGTCATTCTCGGTTCCACCGGTTCAATCGGTGTGCAAGCACTTGAAATCATTGATGCAAACCCAGGTCAATTTCGCGTTGTGGCGCTGACTGCGGCTGGAAATAATATTGATCTTCTCGTTACCCAGGCA
>CAXNHI010000058.1:0-5384 GCA_964202195.1 Candidatus Planktophila sp.
AATATCCCGCTAGAAGTTCTTGATATTCGCGAATATGCGAAAGTCGATGCGCTCATTGCAGCAGGAAACTTCACCGGCATCGTGCACACCGCAGCCCTAAAGGCTGTTGGTGAGTCAATGGAAAAGCCTGACGAGTATCAGGAAGTTAACTACACAGGCACTGTTGAGTTAATTGAATCCGCTAAACGCCATGGCGTAAAGCGCTTTATCTTCTCTTCCACCGCAGCTGTCTATGGCAGTCCAGATTCGATGGATCCATGTCGCGAAGATGGACCGACTGCACCGATTTCACCATACGGTTCTTCAAAGTTGTCAGCCGAAAGCAAGGTAACTGATTTTATTTCGATCCCAGGTAACCACGGATCATCGCTGAGATTCTTTAACGTTGTAGGCGTAGCCAACAAAGCGTTACTTGATAATTCTGTAGAAAACCTTGTACCTATCGTGATTAACAAAATTAAGGCTGGCCAAACACCTGTTATCTATGGCCATGATTACCCAACAACAGATGGCACATGTGTACGTGACTATGTTGATGTTCGCGATATCGCAGCCGCACATTTAGCAGCCACCGATGCCACACAAGCACTTCCAGCCACAATGAATATCGGAACCGGTAACGGCGCATCAGTTCGTGAGATTGTACAATTTGTTATCGATGCAATGGGTCGCAGAGAGATCACGCCCGTTGATACAGATCGTCGCGCAGGTGATCCTGCATTTCTCTGTGCTGATGTATCGCTGGCAAAATTGGCAATGGGATTTACCTCGCGTTACAGCCTCAAAGAGAGCATAGAGAGCCTCTTTTAGGCTCTTTTCCCCTGTAAATCAGCCCCGATAGACTTAATCCATGTCCACATCGCTACCTCGTCCCGCCGCACCTGCGCAGGATGTCACGCGTAGCGTTCTTTCCATAAAGCCATTTCGCAAACTTTGGCGCTCAATGGTCTTCTCATCCCTCGGTGATTGGCTCGGACTTCTCGCAACAACTGCGCTAGCGCAACAACTTTCTGGCGGATCGTATTCAACAGCTAACTTTGCTATCGCAGGTGTCTTTATTGCACGTTTGCTTCCTGCTGTATTCCTCGGTCCACTTGCTGGTGTCTTGGCAGATCGCTTTGATCGCAGACGCCTGATGGTCACCGTCGATATCTTGCGCGCAGCGCTCTACATATCTATTCCAATTGTCGGCACATATTTCTGGTTATACGCAGCGATGATCTTGGTCGAATGTCTCACACTCTTCTGGTCACCTGCCAAAGAGGCCACAGTTCCCAACCTTGTTCCACGCGAAAAGATAGAGAACGCCAACCAAGTCTCACTATTGGCCGCATACGGCACCGCACCCGTTGCAGCGATCTTGTTCACCGTGCTCTCGCTGCTCTCATCAGCAATTACCGTTGCCTTCCCAGCGTTTGAAGGCAACTCTGTAGATATCGCCCTCTACATCAACGCAATTAGCTTCTTATTCGCCGCAATCACCGTTTATAACCTCAAAGAGATTCCACGTGGGGCGGCAGCCGATAAAAAATCACAAGAAAGTGTTATTGCCGCACTCGTTCAAGGTTGGAAATCTGTCAGTGAATCAAAAATTATCCGCGGCCTCATCATCGGAATGGTTGGTGCATTCTCTGCAGCCGGTGCAGTCATTGGGCTCGCTCGAACATTTGTAGGCGATCTCGGCGGCGGAGATGCCGCATACGGAGTCCTATTTGGCGCTGTTTTCACAGGGCTAGCCCTAGGCATCGCAGCCGGCCCTAAAGTCTTTGCCCAGTTCTCACGCCGCCGTTTATTCGGTGCATCCCTTGCAACATCTGGCTTCTTCCTTATCTTCCTTTCACTGATTACAAACTTCACCGTCTCAATCTTTATCACCATCATCCTTGGCGCATTCACCGGAATTACCTGGGTTACCGGCTTCACGATGCTCGGCATGGAAGTAAAGGATGAGGTGCGCGGTCGCACCTTTGCATTCGTGCAATCACTGATCCGCATCACCTTGGTTGCAGTCCTTGCAATCTCACCACTGATCGCTGCAACCTTCGGTGTTCACACCTTTGATGTCGGTTCCACCGAGTATGTCTTCAATGGATCACAAGCAACCTTCCTTATTGCGGGTGCCATCGCGGTACTTATAGGTTGGCTCTCATATCGCCAGATGAAGGATCGCCCAACCGTTTCCTTGTGGAGCGATGTTGTAAACGCATTTAAAGGCGAACTCGGATCAATTACCGGCGAACCCGTTAAAGGAATCTTCATCGCACTCGAAGGCGGCGAAGGAACTGGCAAATCAACACAATCACATTTACTCAAAGAGTGGCTAGAACAAGAGGGTGAGACCGTTGTACTTTCTCGCGAACCAGGCGGCACAGATCTTGGAAAAGATTTGCGCAAAATCTTGCTCGGACACGAAACTGGTGTGATTAGCCCGCGTGCAGAAGCTTTGTTATATGCAGCAGATCGCGCACACCATGTCTTCTCAATTATTCGCCCCGCACTTGATCGCGGTGATGTCGTTATTACCGATCGTTATTTTGATTCATCCATTGCCTACCAAGGTGCAGGCCGCGTTCTAGAACCCGGCGAAGTCGCACGAATCTCGCGCTGGGCGAGTGAGTCCCTCTTCCCCACACTGACAATCTTGATCGACCAACCCGCAGATGTAGGCTTAGCACGCCTTAAATCCCGCGATCGCCTTGAGTCAGAGCCAAATGATTTCCACGATCGCGTCCGCCAAGAGTTCTTACAGCTAGCGGCCCAAGACCCCGAGCGTTATCTCGTTGTCGATGGCACAGAGACCATCGATGAGATCCACGAGAAAATCATCGAACGTGTTGCACTTATTCCAACACTGATCCGCAACACAAAAGAAGATCACGGCAATCGCTTCCTTAAGCCCATTCGCTTTGCCGCAAGTGCCATCGCCACGGGTGTGAAGAAAGTTCCACACCCTAAGAAGCCAACCCTCAAAAAGAAGGCCAAGTAATGGCGACCGTCTTTGATGATCTCGTTGGACAAGAACCCGCCGTAGCAATCTTGCAAGGTGCATCTGTTGCAGCACGCAATGGAGATGAATCACAAGAGATGACACACGCCTGGATCTTCACTGGTCCCCCAGGTTCTGGTCGTTCATCTGCTGCAATTGCATTCGCACAAGCACTCATCTGTCCAAACGGCGGATGCGGATCCTGCAATGAATGTCGCAGCGCAAAATCGAGTGCGCATCCGGATGTCGAGATCATCTCTACCGAAGGTTTATCAATCAAGATCGAAGATGTTCGCGAGCTCCTAACGCGCACATCATGGACACCCTCAATGGGTGGATGGCGCGTTGTTGTGATGGAAGATGCCGATCGACTTACAGAGTCGGCAGCGAATGCACTTCTTAAAGCAATTGAAGAACCCGGCACTCGCACCGTCTGGTTGTTATGTGCGCCAACACTTCACGATCTTTTGCCCACCATCCGATCACGTTGTCGCCACATTCAGCTGCGCACACCAACAGCATCGGCGGTCAGCGGATATCTACAGCGCAAAGATTCAATCTCACCTGCCATGGCAGATTTCGCAGCTCGCGTGAGCCAAGGCCACATCGGTCGCGCCCGCTATATCGCCACCAACGAAGAGGTTCGCAGCCACCGATCCACAATCCTCAACCTGCCACTACAACTTGGAACAATCGCAGATGCCTTCAAGGCCGCACAAACCTTGATCGACCTCGCCACCGCTCAAGCCAACGCCCAGTCGGAAGCCCGCGATGAAAAAGAAGTCGCCGCTCTGCAAGAGGCATACGGCAAAGGTGCAACTGGTCGCGGAATGGCAACAGGTGGTTCTAAGGCAGTTAAAGAGTTAGAGAAAGAACAAAAGTCCCGCGCTACTCGTATGATTCGCGACAGTATCGATGGCGCACTCCTTGATATCGCAACATTCTTCCGCGATGTCATGATGGTCCAAGCCGGTGCCACAGATTCATTAATCAATACCGATATGGCGGAACAGATCACTGCCTATGCGCATAAAACAACTCCACATTCAACGGTGAGGAAGGTTAACGCGATCATGAAAGCACGGACACATTTGAGCCACAACGCTGCACCATTACTTACCTGCGAGGCACTCATGTGCCAGATCGCTAACTGATGCGCGCTCGCATTACTTCAGCTGCGCTAGCGCTGACCCTGATTCTTACTGGCTGCTCATCAACTAAGTTGCCATTTGTCGAAGAAACTTTCTCCGCACTCGCCGAATACGAACAACAGAAACTCGATTGGTCTTCTTGCTATGACTACTTCGAATGCAGCGAACTTCGCGTACCGATTGATTACGAGGACCTATCCGTCGGCACATTTCGCATCTCTGTCCTTCGCGCCGCCGCAAAAGATCAAGATAAACGCCTCGGAGCAATCGTTGTAAACCCCGGCGGCCCCGGCGGATCAGGTGTTGATTATGCCTACAACGCCGATTACATCTTCTCTCCCGACATCACAGACGTGTATGACATCGTCGGTTTTGATCCACGCGGTGTCGCAGAGAGTGAACCGATCAACTGCTTTACACCGAAAGAGCTAGATGAAAACCTGGCATCAGATGCCAAGCCCGATAATGAGGCCGAGATCGCTGCCACACTTAAAGAATCTGAAGCCTTCGCCAAAAAGTGTGCTGAAAACACTGAGCATCTTGAGCATTTCACCACCATCGAAACCGCCCGCGATATGGATATCTTGCGCGCAGCGCTAGGCGAGAAGAAGTTGAACTACGTAGGAAAATCCTATGGAACATACCTCGGCACCCTTTACGCCGATATCTTCCCAAATAACGTTGGCCGCTTTGTTCTAGATGGCGCAGTAGACCCAAACATCTCAATGAAAGAACAGAACCTCGCCCAAGCAATTGGCTTTGATAAATCGATCGCAGCCTTTATCAAAGATTGCTTCACACAATCAGATTGTCCATTTACCGGCACAGAAGCCGATGCCACAAAGACAATCGTCACAACGCTTCAAGCCGCTGCAACATCACCACTGCCACAACAAAGCCCAGCAGAGGGTGATGATCGCATCATCACCGAATCAATCATCGTTATCGGTATGGCATCTTCGCTCTATGACGATGTCGATGGCTGGCCAAAGTTGCGCCAAGCATTTACCGAAAGTGCAGGAGGCCACGGTGACACCTTCCTACAACTTGCCGACGAATACTCAGGCCGTAACCCTGATGGCACATTTAGATCAAATGATTTTGATTCAGGCGCCGTCTTTGATTGTCTTGATTGGAAAGACAGCCGCACCATCGATCAATACAAAGCTGACGCAAAAGAGTTCGCAGCCAAAGCACCCGTCTTCGGTCCATACATCGCATTTGCCGGCGAGCACTGCCAATTCTTG
>CAXNHI010000059.1:0-5284 GCA_964202195.1 Candidatus Planktophila sp.
GCAGAAGGAACGGATACCTACGAGCTCAACCGAAATCTTTTACTCTCCGATGGTGCGCGTGCAGATTCTGTTCCGAATCTCGAGATTGAAACAGGCGAAATTGTGGGTGCAGGCCACGCCAGTACTACAGGGCGCTTCGATGATGAGCAACTCTTCTATTTGATGTCTCGTGGCATAAACGAGTCAGAGGCACGCCGGCTCGTAGTTCGCGGTTTCTTCAACGAGATCGTTTCACAGATTGGCATCGAAGCGATCCAAAATCGTTTGATGGCTCGTATTGATGACGAATTATCAAAGGCGGCGAAGTAATTGGCTGACCTACTTCTTTCAGAGCTACAGCAGGGTAAGCCGGTCAAGGTCGAGAAAAATGGAAAGACCATCTGCGTTGCGCGTGTGGGCGATGAGGTATTCGCAGTTGACGATACCTGCTCACATTCAGAGGCATCCCTTTCAGAGGGAGATATCACAGATTTTAAGATCGAATGTTGGATGCACGGAGCAGAGTTTGATCTACGCACAGGGGAAGCACTCACTCCACCTGCTGTCGCACCACTACACACTTACGGCGTACATGTCGACGGAGACTCCGTCACAATTGAAATCTAATCGGGGAAAATGATGAGCACACTAGAAATTCGCGGCCTTAAAGTAAGCGTCACCACTGAGAGTGGAGATGTAGAAATTCTCAAGGGCGTAGATCTCACCATCAAGTCCGGTGAAACACACGCAATCATGGGACCTAACGGTTCAGGTAAGTCCACTCTCGCATACTCAATTGCTGGACATCCTAAGTACACAATCACCGGTGGCACAGTCACACTCGATGGTGCAGATGTTTTGGAGATGACTGTTGACGAGCGTGCTCGCGCGGGTCTATTCCTTGCGATGCAGTATCCAGTGGAGGTTCCTGGAGTATCTGTAACAAACTTCCTTCGTACAGCTGCGACCGCTCTTCGCGGAGAAGCCCCAAAGCTTCGTGAGTGGGTAGGCGAAGTAAAGGGAGCTATGGAAGCGTTGAAGATGGATCCATCATTTGCTTCGCGTAACGTCAACGAAGGTTTCTCTGGTGGCGAGAAGAAGCGCCATGAAATCATGCAGCTAGAACTTCTTAAGCCAAAAATTGCAATCTTGGATGAGACAGATTCTGGCCTCGATGTTGATGCTCTTCGCGTTGTCTCTGAAGGCGTGAACCGTGCGAAAGAAGCGAATAACATTGGCGTTCTTTTGATCACCCACTACACACGCATTCTTCGCTATATCCAACCTGACTTTGTTCATGTATTTGCCAATGGCAAGATTGTTGAAGAGGGTGGACCAGAGCTGGCTGAAAAGCTTGAAGCTAATGGCTATGCGGAGTACGTAGGCGCCTAGGCGCAGATGTAATCGCAATGACCTTTAACCCCATCGAAGTACGCAAAGATTTTCCGATCTTTACTCGCACTATTCGCGAGGGGAAAAAGCTGGTCTATCTCGATAGTGGAGCGACAGCTCAGAAGCCGCAGAGTGTTATCGATGCGGAGATGGATTTCTACCGCCATCACAACGCAGCGGTGCATCGCGGCGCTCACCAATTAGCTGAGGAAGCAACTGACCTCTTTGAGGGAGCGAGAGCTAAAGTCGCATCATTTATTGGTGCAGCAGTCAATGAAATTGTCTTCACTAAGAGTGCTACCGAGTCATTGAATCTTGTTGCATACGCGATGGGCAATGCCGGAATGGGTAATCGTTTTCACCTGAAAGCAGGGGATGAGATTGTCGTCTCTCAAATGGAGCACCACGCAAACTTGATTCCTTGGCAGCAACTAGCCGCCCGAACTGGCGCAGTACTGCGCTGGTTTGATGTGACACCTGATGGACGTCTAGATCTTTCGCAGATTCCGGATCTCATCAACGCAAAAACTAAGGTCGTTGCGTTGACTCATCAATCTAATGTTCTTGGCACCATTAATCCTATGACTGAGATTGCTACAGCAGCCCATGCTGTTGGCGCTGTTGTGGTTCTTGATGCATGTCAATCTGTTCCTCACATGAAGGTGGATGTTACTCAACTTGGCGTCGACTTCTTAACATTTTCTGGCCATAAAACTGTGGGCCCGACCGGTATTGGAATCTTGTGGGGACGCAGCGCACTTCTTGATGAGTTACCGCCATTTCTTACGGGCGGCTCCATGATTGCAGATGTTTCTATGACGACTGCAACGTGGGCGCCAGCACCCGCTAAGTTCGAGGCGGGTGTTCCAAATATGGCGCAAGCAGTTGGGCTAGGAGCAGCGGTCGATTATCTAAGCGCAATCGGCATGGATGAAATTGCAGCGCATGAACACATGCTTACAAAAGATTTGTTAGGCAAACTTCTCGACATAACTGAGGTCGCAGTAGTTGGTCCACTCACTATGGAAGATCGCGGGGGAGCACTCTCTTTTACTGTGGCAGGCATCCACCCACATGACCTTGGTCAATTCTTGGATAGCCAAGGAATTGCAGTTCGTACCGGTCATCACTGCGCATGGCCATTGACTCGATCACTGGGAGTGCCAGCGACAACGCGCGCATCGCTCTATCTCTACAACACAATCGAAGATAATGACGCGCTCATTGATGGCATCACATCTGCCATGAGGTATTTCAAATAATGAATCTAGATACCCTCTATCAAGAGGTTATTCTTGATCACTACAAGAACCCTCTCAATAAAAAGCTCTCCCCAACCTTTGATGCTCAGGTCCATCACATCAACCCAAGCTGTGGCGATGAGATCACTCTCAACCTCACCGCCGTTGATGGTGTGATTACAGCGATCACATGGGATGGGGTCGGTTGCTCGATCTCACAAGCCAGCGTTTCGATTGCAAGTGATCTTCTTATTGGCAAGACCTTTGAGCAAGCTCAAGCGATCTCAGATGAATTCGTCGATCTGATGCAGAGCAAAGGAAAGAAAAGTGGCGATGAGGCAACGCTAGAAGATGCCGTGGCACTTGCCGGTGTCTCACAGTACCCAGCGCGCATCAAATGTGCGCTTCTAGGATGGATGGCAATTAAAGATGCGTCTATTCAGACTCAAAGCAAGTAAAAGAGTTATAGAATTATAAAACTATTGAGAGGTAAGGCATGAGCGCAAAAGTAGAAGATGTGAGAGAAGCGATGAAGGATGTCGTAGATCCGGAACTTGGAATCAATGTAGTTGATCTGGGTCTGATCTACGATGTGATGGTTGATGAGAGCAATATTGCTATTCTCAATATGACACTCACATCAGCGGCGTGCCCTCTTCAAGATGTTATTGAGGATCAAACGCGGCAAGCTCTTGCCCCGCTAACAAGTGATGTCAAAATTAACTGGGTCTGGATGCCACCTTGGGGTCCAGATAAGATTTCAGATGATGGCCGTGAACAGTTGAGGGCTTTAGGGTTTACTGTTTAACCCATGTCCCAACACGCGATGTGGATGACCTTTAGGTCAATCACAGCAGATCCATCCGTCAAAGAGGCAAAACTCAAGCCGGGAACAGTGAAGAGAATCCTTGGTTACTCTCAGAAGTACCGAGGTTATCTCTTTTTCTATCTCGCAACGGTGGTTGTCGATGCATTCTTAATCGTCTCCACACCTTTGCTTTTGCGGAAGCTGATTGACGATGGTGTTATTCCTAAGGACGCAGAGCTAGTTACACGTTTGGCTCTCATAGTAGGTGGCCTTGCCTTAGTAGATGCCCTCATGAATGTAATTGGAAGATGGTTCTCGGCGCGAATTGGTGAGGGGTTGATCTACGACCTTCGCTCTGAAGTATTCGCCCATGTGCAGAGACAATCCATCGCCTTCTTTACGCGCACCCAAACAGGTGCCCTGATCTCACGTATCAACTCAGATGTCATGGGAGCACAACAAGCATTCACCGCCACTCTCTCTGGAGTTATTAGCAACGTCATAAGCCTTCTCTTGGTGACCATCGCAATGCTCTTTCTCTCATGGCAGATCACCCTTTTCTCGCTCGCTCTCCTACCTCTATTTCTACTGCCAACTAAATGGGTGGGGCGTAAAATTCAATCACTCACGCGTGCCTCCTTTGAGCTCAATGCTCAGATGTCGAGCACAATGACAGAACGCTTCAACGTTTCTGGTGCATTACTTGTTGCCCTATATGGAAAGCATTCGAATGAGAAAGAGTATTTCCGCTCGAGAGCTAGAAGAGTGGCTGATATTGGAATTCAATTAGCACTTCTTAACCGTCTCTTTTTTATCTCGCTCACAAGCGTTGCAGCGATAGCCACCGCTTTTGCATATGGCATTGGTGGCCACCTAGCTATCAACGGCTCCATCACTGTGGGCTCAATGATTGCGATCACCGCTTTGTTAGCTCGTCTCTACGGTCCATTGACAGCGCTTTCAAATATTCGTATTGATGTGATGACGGCTCTTGTCTCTTTTGAACGAGTGTTCGAAGTGCTGGATTTAGCGCCGATGGTGACAAGTAAGCCAGGAGCTACCGCGCTAAAGACATCTATGCCGCGTGTTGAATTTAAGGAAGTGACATTCCGATATCCAAAAGCTGATGAAATTTCGTTGGCATCTCTGGAGTCTGCTGCAAAGTTGGAGACTGTCGATTCTGGAGAAATTTTAAAAGGTGTCTCATTTACAGCCAATCCAGGAACCTTAACTGCTTTAGTTGGACCATCGGGTGCCGGAAAAACAACGATTAGTGCGCTGATTCCGCGACTCTACGATGTAACGGGTGGGTCTATTGAAATTGATGGCCACGATATTCGTGACGTTGAATTGGAAAGCCTGCGTGATTGCATAGGCGTTGTGATGCAAGATGCCCATCTTTTCCATGAAACTATCGCTGAGAATTTACGATATGCCAAGGAGGATGCCACTCTCGAAGAGATGGAGGCAGCTTGCCGTAGTGCCCAAATTTGGAATCTCATTGATTCCCTTCCGCAAGGTTTGGAGACAATGGTTGGTGAACGAGGCCACCGTCTAAGTGGAGGAGAGAAGCAGCGTCTTGCGATCGCTCGACTACTCTTGAAATCTCCCTCCGTTGTGATCCTCGACGAGGCAACAGCACACCTTGATTCTGAGAATGAATCACTCGTACAGGATGCTTTGAAGCATGCTCTCAAGGGACGAACAAGTATTGTGATTGCGCATCGACTCAGTACGGTGATGGAAGCGGATCAGATCCTTGTGATAAATAATGGTGTTGTCGCAGAACGTGGGCGCCATGAAGAGCTGATTAGCAAGGGTGGTCTTTATTCAGAGCTCTTTGCTCGGCAAGACCTCACCGCTA
>CAXNHI010000060.1:0-5250 GCA_964202195.1 Candidatus Planktophila sp.
TTGGTTGCTATCGATCGCATTCCATTTCCACGCCCCGATGAACCGGTCATGGCTGCGCGTTCATCACAGGCAGATGCTGCAGGCGGTAGCGGATTTATGCAGGTATCGATGCCACGAGCGGCGCTTTTACTCGCTCAGGGCACCGGGCGTCTGATTCGTAGCGTTGATGATCGCGGAGTTGTAGCAATCCTTGACTCACGCATTGTCACTAAGCGGTACGGAAGTGTGCTTCTTAATTCCATGCCGCCGCTATGGCGAACATCAGATAAAAGTGTGGTGCGCGACTCACTTCGCCGCTTGAGCCAGGGGATATTAGATTAAGTTCTGCACCTGCCCAGACTTTGTTGTAGCCTCAAACTCGTAAATAGTTCAGTTGAGAGGGGAGTGGCCAGGAAATGCCAAAGATAAGTGCACCTACCCTGGTTGAACAACGCGCGTGGCGACGTTCACAGTTGTTAGATGCAGCCTCAGCTATCGCCCTGGAAAACGGCCCGACATCAATTACCGTCTCATTAGTTGCTGCGCGAGCTGGATTATCGCGAACATCTTTCTATGACTATTTTTCCAGCAGCAGTGAGATCGTCGCCGAACTCATTACAGATGAACTCAACTCCTTCACTCATTATTTAAATGAAAAAGTGGCGGCAGTCAGCGCCCCAGAGGAGGCAATCACAGCGTGGATCGAGGGCTCACTGGAATACGTTGCAGATGGTCGCCACCTACTTGCTAGGGCGTTGAGCACGATCGAACTTTCAGTTGAGCGATCAAGCCAGATTGGCATCGCACATAGAAAAATGCTGGCACCACTTTCTACACCTCTGAGCCAATTAGGTATCCGAGATGTACGACAAGCGCTAGCGCTGATTCATGCTACGACAGAGAGTGCAACGCGCAGAATCGAAGCAGGGATGGATTCTGCGAGTGAGATTGAATCTACTCGCATCTTCATCATCGCCGGCTTACGGGCGCTACGGCGCTAACGTTTCTACTTTACCGGAATCGAAATATTGCGCACGAGTGGTTTCCACATATCGAGCTTACCCGCAGCCGTTGCAGTTACTACACATGAACCTTTTTTAATCCCCTTAAGAACGCCCTTACTCACTTGGCAATTCTTGCTTGAAGTTTTATAGAGAACCTTTTCGCCAAATGTGCTCTCGGCTGGAAGTGTAAGTATTTTGCCTACCTTGACCGATGTTGCGATCGTTGCGATCGACTGCTCACCTAAGCCCACATAGAACGGATAATTAGCAGGGGTTGGTGCAAAGGTTGCGCTTCCAGAAGTTTTAACATCGATGGCACAGATGCCGCTTCCCTTGAGCGCTGTCAGGACTCCTGCCGAATATGTGCAATCGGCAGTTGATGAAGTTACTTCAGCAGTTAAGCCTGACTGAGTAGTCACAGCAATCTGTACCGACTTTCTATATGAAATATTTGAGGGCACATTCTTTGTGAGAGCTTGCCCATCGGCGGTCACAGTGAAGACATCTGAGGCTAGTGCCGGTGCTGCCGTACCTGCTGCAAAGGTCATTGGAAGAAACTTATCTTCACTCACATCTACAGGAGCCAGATGATCAACCCTAAAGAAGAGCCCACAAGTGACCTTTGAACAATCAGCGCTACCAGAACGTCCAGTGATGATAACTGTTGGCTTGATTGTTATTCCTGAGGTTGATTTTACGGTTCCGGGAGCACCTGAATCTGAGACCCAGACCTGCACTGTGTCGCTACAGATTGTGGGACGCGCTCCTGCAACAGGTTCATTGCATTGCTGAATATAGAGACCCTTGCCTGCAGGAAACTTAGAGAAGCCGCCATTGATGGTTGCCCCTGCTGGATTTAGATTGGTAAGCGGAGCACTTGCAAAAGCGAAAGTTTCTGCCTGCGCACTCGGTGCGGTAGCAAATCCAAAGAGTAAAGCTGTAATTGTGATCATAACTGCTGTTGGACTGAGATTTTTTTTCATTGCTCTCTTCATTCTTAGGTTGAGGTTTATTTGGAAATCGTTACTGGTATAAAAAGATCATGGGTGCGATCAGTTGATCGCAGATGGTCGGCTCGCACTGTTATCGCACATGAGACTTTGCGACAATCAACTTTTCCGATAAGGCGGGAAACTTTTACACTGTGTTTAAATCTTCCGCCTGGCAAATATTCATCGGTAAGGCCCACTGCATAGGGTGGTGGATTAGAGGAGATCCAGTACGAGGCTTCGCCCATCCCTGCCTTATTGACCCCACCACCGCAAGGAGTGGGAGCTTTACCTTTAGCGGGCATAACGCAGAACGCGAGATAGATCCCAACTGTTTCATCAAAACCTTTTCCCGTCACGGTGACCATGGATCCCGCACGAGCAGAGGCTTTATCTACCGAGAGAACTTGTCCTTGGGATCCCTTGCTATTTACCGCAGCCATCGCCGGCGATTGCATGGATAACACCATGAACGTTGATAGAAGAAAGAGACGGATTCTCATATGAGAATTATGCGGCTGATACGTAACTTTCATATCCGACAACAAAGGGAGATCCGTCGACAAAGTTCTGGCAGGCTTCTCCCATGAGATTCAAAGCGGTGGCAATTGTGACCTGGGCCATCTCATTGGTATTTGTATCCGGGTGTTCTAGCCAACCATCTGCAGTAGAGCAGATCGATAGCGTTGATGCAATAAGTATTAGTACAACTCAAAGCACGCAGTATTTGCGAGTAGTGGCGCTAGCAAATGGGAGCGCCGAGATTATTGCCTCACTCGGGCATCTGGATATTTTGATTGGGCGAGATGTTGCTAGCGATGTTGCTTCGTTAGAGTCGGTAGAAGTTGTGACATCTGGACATCAGATCGTTGCCGAAAAAATTCTTTCACTCAATCCAGATTTGGTAATAATTGATACCTTATCTGGCCCATCATCTGCCCTAGTAGCGATAGAAAAAGCAGGAATTCGGATTGTGAAAATTTCTGAGGCGTGGAAATTAGATGAGATTAATCGCAAGGTAAGTGAAATAGCTCAAGCGATTGGCGCTATTGATGATGGAAAGAATCTCATTGCAGCCCTACAAGGTAGTAAGAGCGCAGTGACGCAAATTCCTGTTGGCAAGAGAATCGCATTTTTATATCTGCGAGGAGGTAGCGCTATCTATCTCATCGGCGGAAAAGGTTCTGGAACAGATTCTCTTATTGCAGCAATCGGTGGCGTCGATGCTGGGGCTCAAAAGTTTGACAACCCATTTACTCCAATGACTGCAGAGGCAATTGCCACGCTCAATCCCGATCTATTCCTAGTCATGAGCAAGGGTTTGGAATCTGTCGGCGGTATCGATGGATTAGTTGAGTTACCTGGAATCGCACAAACACAGGCGGGGAAGAAGCGAGCAATTGTTGCCGTCGATGATTCACTCCTGCTCTCCTTTGGACCGCGCACATACTCACTCCTTGTAGCGCTCTCTAAATCCGTTGATCGGGTGCTTTCACAATGAGAAAAATATATGCACTCACACTCGTTGTCGTTGCACTCGCACTCGTCGCCCTATCAGTAGGTGCTACCTCTGTAGATAGTGTGTGGGCGCAGATATTTACACCCAACTTTCAATCATCGGATGTTTCAGATCAGATTCTTTGGCAGATAAGAGCGCCACGCATACTTGGCGCGATCATCCTAGGAATAATTTTGGCAGTAGCAGGCGTTCTAGCTCAAGGATCAACTAATAACCCATTGGCCGATCCAGCATTTCTGGGCACAACAGCAGGAGCGGCTCTCGGAGTGGTTATCGGGGTACTTACCAATGCAGTCAATATCGCCTCACTTGGTGCTATCGGGTGGGCAGCTTGTGGTGCGTTACTTTCTACTCTGCTGACATTCTGGCTCGCCCGCAATGCGTTACAACTAATTATTATCGGTATCGCCGTCTCGGCCACACTCACAGCAATAGTTGGTATTGCAATAACAGTTGCAGACCGTAGTGATGTGCGCTCAGTTACCTTCTGGTCGTTTGGTTCGCTCTCACTTCTTACCTGGTCCAGCGTTGCTGTAATAGCAGTTGTTGCCCTGCCTGTGTTGGTGAGCGCACGAATACTCGCACCGCAGTTAGATCTGCTCTCACTTGGTGATGCAGCAGTGCGCCACAGCGGTCGAGATCCACAAAGGATTCGCCTCATCGCATTTCTTATTTTTTCAATAGCAATTGCAACAGCGGTCAGCCAAGTAGGAACTATCTCCTTCTTAGCACTGGCAGCACCTCATATTGCTCGTTTCTTAGTTGGCCCCAGCCATCGCCATCTCGTTGCTGCCGCTGCAATTATTGGTGCGCTGATCCTTCTTGTTGCTGATACCGCCGCCAGAAGTATTGCCCCGCCACAAGATCTTCCGATCGGACTACTGATCTCACTTATTGGTGCGCCAGTATTGATTCTCGCGCTGAAGCGCGGTGGTGTGCAATGGCGCTAATTTTTCTAAACAATGTCACTATCTCGCGTGGCAACTATCGCGTAATTGAGAATCTCTCTCTTGAAATTAAGGAAGGAACAATCACCGCCATAGTTGGTGCGAATGGTTCCGGTAAGAGCACACTCATTGGCGCTATTGCTGGCGATCATCCTCTCGATGAAGGTTCGATATCGATCAATGGCCTCAATCTGAAAGATCTCTCCTTAGGTGAGCAATCTCGATTGCGAAGTGTTGTCAGTCAAGAGCAGTTCTTCTGGCTGGCATTTACTGTTCGGCAAGTCATTGAGATGGGACAGCTCTATGAAAACCTATCTCGCGTTGAGTCGGTAGTTTCTCAGTTAGGAATAGCTGCGATTGTTGATCAATCCGTACTCACTCTCTCTGGTGGTCAGCTGCAGCGAGTAGCGATAGCGAGAGCTTTGGTCTGCGATACACCTATCTATCTCTTCGATGAACCACTTGCATCACAGGATAAGAAGAGTCGGGCTGATCTGATTTCACTCTTTGGGACTATGAGAGATCAAGGGAAAACTATTGTGGTTGTGATGCACTCAGAAGTCAGTGATTTAGATTGGTGCGACCAAATTATCCAAGACCTGACGTAGATCAGACCACGTCTTTGCAAAACTTGGATGCAAGGTCAGTAACGTGACTTCATCTACTGGAACCCAGCGCATCTCCTGACTTTCGTCATTGGGGGAGTCGGCTGTGATCAGATCGTGTGCGGCAGCAAGCACCGTGTCATATCGCCAGTCACCATGATCATCGCTAAAAAGTGCCAGCGGTGTGAGGTGTTCTGGCTTTATCCC
>CAXNHI010000061.1:0-5205 GCA_964202195.1 Candidatus Planktophila sp.
GCAACAGCAAGTCCAAAAACTAGCGATGCACTTAAGTTGATTGCTGCCTCTTTGTACTTCTTGAGCTCATAACCAAGGTAGAGGTCGAGAATAAATGTCGACCAGGTGGTAAATGCTCCCGCAAAGCCGACTGCGATGAAGTCATGCCAATGTGTTTTATTGGCAAAGGTAAGGCCGATTAAGAAAGAACCAAGGATGTTCACAGAAAAGGTTCCAACAGGTTTACTCGTGAACTTGCGAAAGTATTGATCAATAAGGAAACGTGCGGGAGCTCCGATAGCTGCACCGAGTGCGACGTATAGGGCGATCATTGCTTGACCTTAATTGTGGCTCTAGCAAAGGGAATTACGACTGCGATAGTGACAAGGGATGCAATAACTGTGAGCGCAAGATAGCCAAATCCCATTGCATCTTTGCCAACAACTTCTATCGTGACAGCAGAAAATGTTGTCATTCCTCCACAGAATCCAGGAAGTAAGAACCAACGCAGAGGTGTGATTCCACGGCGTTCCATTAAAACCAGAAAATATCCAGCGAGTGCTACGCCTATAAGGTTGGCATTGAGTGTTCCTGATGCACTATCTGGTGTAATTACTGAGAGACCATAACGAAAGAGTGAGCCAAGTGCGCCACCGGCACTGACGTAAAGGACCGCTTTCAGCGTCTACTCATTGCTTAATCCCACAAAGAGATTATGAACCCTCGCGACGACGAATCTTGGATCCTAACCAGCGCGCTGGATCATATTTCACATCGACAACACGTTCCTTCATTGGAATGATCGCATTATCTGTAATTCGAATGTGCTCAGGGCAAACTTCAGTACAGCACTTGGTGATGTTGCACATTCCAAGGCCGTGCTCTTCTTGAGCTGTACGCTGACGGTTTTTCAACATATCTAGCGGGTGCATATCAAGCTCTGCGATACGGATAAAGAATCGTGGGCCAGCAAATGACTTCTTATTCTCTTCGTGGTCGCGAATTACGTGACAGGTATCTTGACAAAGGAAGCACTCGATACATTTGCGGAACTCTTGGCTGCGCTCAACATCGATCTGCTCCATGCGTGCCTCACCTGGACCAAGATCTGCCGGGTGCTCATAAGCAGGGATTTCAAGGGCTTTCTTATAGTTAAATGAAACATCTGTAACGAGATCTTTAATGACGGGAAATGCGCGAAGTGGCGTAACGGTGATCTCTTCGCCTTCTTCAAATGAACTCATACGTGTCATACATGCAAGACGTGGCTTACCGTTGATCTCCATAGAACAAGATCCGCACTTACCGGCCTTACAGTTCCAACGAACTGCTAGATCGCCCATCTGAGTTGCTTGTACGCGGTGAATTACATCTAGGACTACTTCGCCCTCGTTGGCATCTACCTCAACGTTTTGAAGAGATCCGCTTGTTGAATCACCGCGCCAAATACGAAGATTTACTTTGCGTGCCATTAGTTGGAACCGCCTTTCGCAATTTCTTCCGGTGTCATGTATTTTTCCAACTCGTGAATGTCGAAGAGGTCAAAGAGTTCCTTAGGAATCGCAGGAAGAGCCTGCTGGCGCACAGTAACTTCTTGGCCGTTATATGAGGAGATGTGGTTTACCTGACGCCACTTGTCGTTCATACCTGGGAAGTCATCGCGTGTATGTCCGCCGCGAGATTCTTCTCTTGCGATTGCAGACTTTGCTGTGCTTTCAGCGACCAACAACATGTTGTCGAGGTCGAAAGCTAGGTGGAAGCCTGGGTTGAATTTACGATCTCCAGCAACGCTGACGTTCTTGCTGCGCACACGAATATCGGCAATCTTTGCAATCGCATCTTTAAGTTCTGATCCTGTGCGGATAATTCCGACGAGATTATGTGTGATCTCTTGTAGCTCTTGATGCAGTGAGTATGCATTCTCTCCACCACTATTTGTAAATGGAGTTTGAATGCGATCTGCTGCAGCCTTTACAGATGCTTCGCTGACGCCAACTGCTGTTGTTGACTTAACGTAAGTGGCAGCTCCCATTCCAGCGCGACGACCAAAGACCAAAAGGTCTGAAAGTGAGTTTCCACCGAGGCGGTTTGATCCGTGCATTCCGCCGGCAACTTCGCCTGCGGCAAAGAGTCCTGGAACACCGATCGCTGCTGCGGTATCTGGCTCTACTTCAACTCCGCCCATCACGTAGTGACAGGTTGGGCCAACTTCCATCGCTTCCTTGGTGATATCTACGCCTGCAAGTTCGTAGAACTGGTGCCACATAGATGGAAGACGCTTCTTAATAACTTCGGCAGGGATGCGCTTTGAGACGTCGAGGAATACTCCACCGTGCTCGGTACCGCGGCCAGCCTTAACTTCAGAGTTAATCGCGCGCGCAACTTCATCGCGTGGAAGAAGCTCTGGCGGACGACGGTTGTTATCTTGATCGAGATACCAACGATCTGCCTCTTCTTCATTATCTGCATACTTATCTTTAAATACTTCTGGGATGTACTTGAACATAAATCGCTCACCCAATGTGTTGGTGAGAACTCCACCTTCACCGCGAACAGATTCAGTAACAAGAATTCCGCGAACAGATGGTGGCCAGACCATTCCAGTTGGGTGGAATTGCAAGAACTCCATATCAACAAGATTTGCGCCAGCCTTTAGAGCTAGCGCGTGACCATCTCCTGTGCCTTCCCAGGAATTTGAGGTGATCTTAAATGTCTTTCCAACTCCGCCTGTTGCAATGATTACTGCAGGTGCTTCAAAGAGAACCTCGTTGCCACCTTCGCGCCAGTAGCCGTACGCTCCTGCGATTTTTCCGCTCTCTTTAATAATTTCAGTAATCGTAAGTTCGGCAAAGACGCGAATGTTTGCTTGCGCATCTCCGTATTCACGCGCATCTTTTTGCTGCAACTGAACAATCTTCTGCTGCATGGTGCGAATAAGTTCAAGACCGGTGCGATCTCCAACGTGAGCTAGGCGTGGATATTCATGTCCACCGAAGTTACGCTGACTGATCTTTCCTTCTTTGGTGCGATCAAAGAGAGCGCCCCACATCTCAAGTTCATAGATGCGATCTGGTGATTCCTTCGCGTGCAGTTCTGCCATTCGATAATGGTTAAGGAATTTTCCACCGCGCATTGTGTCGCGGAAGTGCACCTGCCAGTTATCGCCGCTATTGACGTTACCAATTGAGGCAGCTGCGCCACCCTCGGCCATAACAGTGTGGGCCTTACCAAAGAGTGATTTACAGATGATTGCCACACGTAAGCCTGCTTCACGAGCTTCTACTGCAGCGCGAAGTCCCGCACCGCCCGCACCAATAACAAGGACGTCGTATTTATAGCGTTCTAGCTCTGTCATTTTATTGGTCATCCTTTAGAAGAAGTAGAAGTTTGTCCATGCGCCAGAGGCGACTTGGCGGACGTAAATATCAGCAAAAGCAACTCCGAAGAGCGAGATCCATGCGAAGAGTGCGTGGGAATGATTGAGAGCAGAAATTGTTGTCCATGCCTTGTATCGAATGGGATGTTTGGAGAAATGTTTCAACCGTCCACCAATTGTGTGGCGGCATGTGTGACAAGAGAGTGAATACATCCAGAGCATCACGGTGCTAAAGACAAGCACAAGCGAACCAACACTCATATGTCCCCATTCGCCTTCCTTATTCTTAAAGGAGATGGCCGCGTCATAGGTAAGAATGATGTTGAAGATGAGTCCTGCGTAGAAGAACCAACGGTGTGCATTTTGCAAAATTAGTGGTTGGCGAGTTTCGCCGGTGTACTTCTTATGTGGCTCAGCGACTGCACATGCTGGTGGTGACATCCAGAATGCACGGTAGTAAGCCTTGCGATAGTAGTAACACGTCATTCGGAAACCGAGTGGGAAGATCAAAATAATTAACGCCGGTGAAAGTGGAAAGTTAAAAATTTGCGCACTTACTGGTGTGAAGCCACCGATTACTGCTTCGGGAACACATGCATCAGATAAACATGGTGAATAGAAAGGTGAAATGAGATGATCTGCGTAGTAATTGGCACCTTCAAATGCGCGGAAGGTTGCATAGATAACAAAGCTAAAGAGAACCCCGAATGTTGCAAGTGGTTGGAGCCACCACTTATCGGTACGTAGCGTGCGCTCTTTGATTTCTGCACGAGACGGAGAGAAAACTCCTGACATCTGTTTTACCCCTCTTTGCCATCTGTTCCGATGGCTTTAATAGGGCAAGTGTGCGCCGAATACTTAGGTGGCGCTAGGTGGTTGCCCGTGTACTGGCTATGAAGTCAGCCACAGGATTTGAGAAAACCTGGCGGAGGGCGTGGGATTTGAACCCACGAGGCTTTCACCTGCCGGTTTTCAAGACCGGTGCACTCGGCCGCTATGCGAGCCCTCCGTGGGAGAGGTTACAGGACGAAAGCGGGATCTAAAAAATCGAAGGAGCTTTAAGCAGGAAGATCAAGGAGTTTTTCGATGACCTTGGCAACTCCATCTTCTATATGTGGTTCCGTCACATCTTTAGCGTGAATCTGCGCATCTGGATGACCATCTGCAACTGCGAACGATCGTCCACACCATTGCAACATTGAAAAGTCGTTGGGGTTATCGCCAAAAGAGACACAATCATCGGCTGAGAATCCACTGCGTCCTGCCATGAGTGCGAGT
Source organism: Candidatus Planktophila sp. (assembly GCA_964202195.1). Classification (GTDB taxonomy): domain Bacteria; phylum Actinomycetota; class Actinomycetes; order Nanopelagicales; family Nanopelagicaceae; genus Planktophila. Next base: position 4,634 of record CAXNHI010000061.1, read on the forward strand.
GTTTCGCCCTTCGATACACCCTTTGCTGAAATCTCTAGCAGCGATGCAGCTGGGCTGGAATGAGTAACGTTTACTAAATCTCCAATTTCGCGTTCTGCGATTTCAAGCATTTGATCAGATGTGTACTCATGGCCCGAACAACGCACCAGTAATTTTAGGATCGGAAGTGTCAATACTTCTTCAATCTGATTGCAGCCCTTGTGATCAATACCGGCATCCCACATCGCTACATAAGATTTTTCGCGCTTAAAGAAGTTATTTGATTCAACAGCGAATGAAACTCCAGGGATTGCTAAGCGTAATTTTTTGAGTGACTGATGCAAGAGATCATCTGGTACCGCCCACTCTTCAATGACAGTACCGTTGAGTAAGTCATAATTCATCGCACCGTTGCAACAGATCGCATTTCCGTAGCCGAATGCATCTCTAATCTCGCCCATCCAACGCGGTGGACGGCCAGTAATAAACCAAATCTCAACGCCAAGATCGCGTGCGCGAGCAAAGGCTTCTAGGGTGCGCGCAGTAATAGTGCCATCGTGATGAACAATCGTTCCGTCAAGATCTGTGGCAAT
>CAXNHI010000062.1:0-5111 GCA_964202195.1 Candidatus Planktophila sp.
TAAGCCCATTCAGATCCAGATAAGTTCTCATCACTTGCACCGAGTAAATAAAGTTCAAGGCCAGCACGATCAAAGCTCATCGGTGTACGAGTACGCACATCATCGATGACGCCAAGAACTCCGATGACGGGTGTCGGCAAGATTGCAACATCACCAGTCTGGTTGTAGAAGGAGACGTTTCCACCTGTAACAGGAAGACCCATCTCAAGACATCCATCGGCAAGTCCGCGCACAGTCTCGGCAAATTGCCACATCACACCTGGATCTTCAGGGGATCCAAAGTTAAGGCAGTTTGTGACTGCAAGTGGAATCGCACCAGCTGTTGCAATATTGCGTGATGCTTCAGCAAGTGCCAACTTCGCACCTTCATATGGATTCAGGTAGGACCAATTTGCATTGGCATCTGTAGCTACTGCAACACCAAGGTGTGTCTTCTCATCAATACGAACCATTCCTGAATCATCAGGTTGTGATTGCACAGTGTTTCCCTGTACATAGCGATCGTATTGATTGGTGACCCAACTCTTATCAGCCAAGTTAGGAGTTGCCGCCATCATCAAGATTGCATCTTTAATCTCTTGTGCGCTCTGCGGGATCGCAGGGTTAATCACTTCCGCGTTAACGCGCGCAATGTATGCCGGCTCAGCCAATGGCCGAGAGTAAACCGGACCATCGTGGGCCACAGTGCGTGGAGGAACATCAACAATGAGTTCTCCATGCCATGTGATTTCAAGGCGATCGCCATCTGTCACTTCACCAATAACTGTGACTGTCACATCCCACTTCTTGCAGATTTCAAGAAAGCGATCGATTTTGCTTGGTTCAACGATTGCACACATACGCTCTTGCGACTCTGACATCAAAATCTCTTCTGGGGATAGCGTTGCATCGCGCAGCGGAACACGGTCTAGCTCGACCTTCATCCCGCCGCTGCCACCTGAAGCCAACTCGCTGGTGGCGCACGATAAGCCTGCCCCGCCTAGATCTTGGATGCCTATAACGAGATCCTCAGCGAAGATCTCTAGCGAACATTCAATAAGAACTTTCTCAACAAAGGGATCTCCCACTTGTACTGCAGGGCGCTTTGCAGGTCCTGACGCCCCAAATGTTTCAGAAGCTAAAACAGATACGCCGCCGATTCCATCGCCGCCGGTCTTTGCGCCGTAGAGCACAACGAGATTTCCAGCACCGGCTGCCTTAGCCAATTTGATATCGCTATGTTTCATAACGCCCACACAGAGTGCGTTGACAAGTGGATTACCTAAATATGTTTCATCAAAAACAACTTCGCCACCGATATTTGGTAGCCCTAAACAGTTTCCATAGCCACCAACACCTGCAATGACACCAGGTAGTACTCGACGTGTATCAGGGGCATCGGCAGGACCAAAGCGAAGCGGATCCATCACAGCAATTGGTCGTGCCCCCATCGTCAAAATATCGCGGACGATTCCACCAACACCAGTTGCAGCTCCTTGGTAGGGCTCAATAAATGATGGATGGTTATGTGATTCGACTTTAAATGTCACCGCATAGCCTTGTCCGACATCGACAACACCTGCATTTTCACCAATACCTACGAGAAGTGCATCTGATTTAACGGCCTTGTCACCAAATTGCTTGAGGTGAACTTTGGAAGATTTATATGAACAATGCTCAGACCACATCACCGAATACATCGCTAGCTCTGATGAAGTGGGGCGGCGACCTAAAATCTCTTTAATACGGGCGTACTCATCGCCCTTAAGGCCAAGTTCAGCAAAAGGTTGGACGGTATCTGGATTACTTGTGGCAATTGCAACGGTATCTAACGCCATTACTTCACCATTGCCTTCAAGACTGAGGTGAAGAATCCGAGGCCATCAGTACTTGGACCGGTAAGAGTTTCAATTGCATGCTCTGGATGTGGCATTAGCCCAACGATATTTCCACGCTTATTTGTAATGCCTGCAATAAGATTACGTGATCCATTGGGATTTTCACCTACATAGCGAGCAACAATGCGTCCTTCGCCCTCTAACTTTGCCAGCGTCTGATCATCACATTGGAAAGAGCCTTCACCATTTTTTAGCGGAATGAGAATCTCTTGACCTTTACCGTATTCAGAGGTCCACGCTGTCGCGTTGTTTTCGATCACTAGCTTCTGATCGCGACAGAGAAAGTGGAGATCTTTATTACGGGTCAGCGCACCAGGTAGAAGATGTGCCTCACATAGAACTTGGAATCCGTTACAAATTCCAAGAAGTGGCATTCCACCATTAGCTGCATCAATAACTTTTGTCATTACCGGCGCAAAGCGACTGATTGCTCCGCAGCGCAGATAGTCTCCGTAAGAAAAACCACCTGGCAAGATCACTGCATCTACACCTTTAAGGTCTGCATCATCGTGCCAGAGTGAAATTGCAGTTGTTCCAGCCACAGTCGCTGCGCGCAACGCATCTCGATCATCGAGAGTGCCTGGAAAAGTGATGACACCTACCTTCATGCCTGCACCGTTACTACATAGGTCTCAATGACTGGGTTAGCAAGAAGTGTTGCTGCAGCTTTTTCGATATCTGCCATCTGCGCAGCAGTTGGTGTTCCTTCAATCTCAATTTCAAATCTTTTACCTTGGCGCACACTCTTTGCGAAGGTGAATCCAAGACGGGGAAGGGCGGCACCTACTGCAACACCTTGTGGATCTAAAATCTCTGGCTTGAGCATTACTTCTATAACGATGATCGCCATTGTGATTCCCCTTAGAACTTAGAACTTGCTGCCGGTGATTGTGTAATACGCCTGGTGGTATCGCTGCGCAGTTTTCTCGATGATCTCTGCGGGCAATTCTGGTGGCGGGCTCTTCTTATCCCAGCCAGATGATGTGAGGTAATCGCGGACAAATTGCTTATCAAATGATGCGCCAGGGTTAGCTGCATCCCAGAAGCGAGATGAATCAGGCGTTAGAGCTTCATCTCCGAGGGTGATCGCGCCACTGTCATCTAGGCCAAATTCAAATTTAGTATCAGCCAAAATGATGCCACGAGAAGACGCAAACTCAGCAGCGGTTGCATAGAGCTTCAATGTGTAGTCGCGCAGTGATTCAGCGTGGTCTTTCCCCAGGATGGCTGCGGCAGAATCAAAATCGATATTTATATCGTGATCACCGATTGCTGCCTTTGTTGCAGGAGTAAAGATTGGTGTTGGAAGTTGTGATCCATCGACAAGGCCATCGGTGAGTTCGATGCCGCAGACTTTCTTATCTTCCTGATATTCCTTGAGTCCACTACCAGTGAGATAGCCGCGCGCTACACATTCGATCTCAAACATCTTGAGTGGCTTTACGATGACAGCTCGATCACTTACTGCATCTGGAACATCATCACTGATGATGTGGTTACCAATAATGTCTTCTAGCAATTCAAACCAGAAGAGTGAGAGCTGAGTAAGAATCGCACCTTTATCGGGAATCGTTGTCGGCAGTACCCAATCAAATGCGCTGATGCGATCGGATGCTACAAGAAGTATCTCGCCTGATTCATTTGTATAGAGATCACGGACTTTGCCCGTGCGCAGGTGATCCCACCCAGAAACCTGTGCTGCCGGTGGTGGACCGGCAAGGCCGAAGCCGCTCACCGGATAGAGCCGGGTTTGTACTGCGCTGCGGCAGGATGCGCGGATGTGATCGCCTCAATGCGACTCACAACTCGAGCAATATGCTGGCGAGCATCGCCAGTAAATTCAAGTGGTGCGCTGATCAATTGATCAAGTGCGCTTCTATCAAGTGGAATTCGCGCATCCGCTGCCAAGGCATCTAACATCGTATTTGCCTGACCTTCGCGCATTGCAAGAGCAGCCTTCACGGCGTGCTCCTTAATTACTTCATGTGCGACTTCGCGACCAACGCCAGCTTTAATAGCTGCCATCAAAATCTTTGTCGTTGCGAGAAATGGCAGGTAACGCTCAAGTTCTGCTGCGATTACTGCAGGAAATGCTCCAAATTCGTTAAGAACTGTCAGCGTTGTTTCAAGCAATCCATCCATTGCGTAGAAGGCATCGGCAATTGCTACGCGACGAACAACGCTGCATGAGACATCGCCTTCATTCCATTGATCACCGGCAAGTTCTGAGACCATCGATGAATACCCGCGCAGGATTACTGCCAGGCCGTTAATGCGTTCGCAAGAACGTGTATTCATCTTATGAGGCATTGCAGAAGATCCGACTTGGCCTTGTTTAAAGCCTTCAGTGACAAGTTCGGCACCTGCCATCAAACGTATTGATGTTGCAAGTGAAGATGGAGATGCTGCAAGTTGTACCAACGTGGTCAGAACATCGTAATCAAATGATCGTGGATAGATCTGACCAGTTGAATCAAGTACCCGCGAGAATCCAAGTTCGGCAGCAACTTTCTGCTCGAGTGTGTGATGGGCCGCAGATGAACCTAAGAGATCAATTGAATCTTGTGCGGTTCCAACCGGTCCTTTAATTCCGCGCATCGGATAACGCTCTTGCAGTGCAACTAAACGCTCGTAGGCAAAGAGGAGTTCTTCTGCTGCACTTGCAAAACGTTTTCCTAACGTTGTAATCTGTGCTGGAACATTGTGTGAGCGTCCTGTAATGGGTTGATCGGCATAGAGCGCAGCTTTTGCAGCCAAAGCTGCCAGTGTTGCAATGACTTTATCTCCAACGAGATTTAAGCCATTTTTGATTTGAAGTGCTTCAATATTTTCGGTCAGATCGCGGCTTGTCATTCCGGCGTGAATTGCTTCGTGGCCAGCTAGCGCGTTAAATTCTTCGATACGCGCCTTTACATCGTGACGTGTAACTTTTTCACGAGCATCGATAGACGCAAGATCTACCTTTGTAATTACCTTTTCATAATCGGCGATGACTGAATCAGAAATTGCATGGCCAAGGGCTGATTGTGCACGGGCGACAGCGACCCATAACTTTCGCTCAGCGATGATTTTTTCTTCAGGGGCAAAGATGGCGCACATCTGCGCAGATGCATAACGGTTAGCTAATACGCTCACTGGTGCATTCTCCCTTACTTAATTCTCTACCTGGGCTAGCGACGCAACAAGGGCGATATCACTCCGGTAGAAAGAGCCCTCGAGGACGATGGTAGAAAT
>CAXNHI010000063.1:0-5086 GCA_964202195.1 Candidatus Planktophila sp.
TGGCGATCAACTTCAAATGGGCTGACAAGTGCTGAGATCACAATGAGTCCTGAATCGACCATGAGCTTGGCAACTTCAGAGACGCGACGAACATTCTCGGCGCGATCTTCAGGAGTAAATCCAAGATCCATATTCAAGCCAAGACGTAAGTTATCGCCATCGAGAACGTAGGCGTGAGCACCTTGCGCAAAGAGACGCTTTTCTAGGGCGTTGGCAATTGTTGATTTTCCAGAACCTGAAAGACCAGTAAGCCAGACAACGCGAGCTTTTTGGTTCTTCTGAGCGCTGCGTTGGACTTTATCAACTTCGTAATCTTGATGAGTCACATTGGACGCACGACGTAATGAGTGGCGAATCATTCCTGCGCCGACTGTCTTTAGCGTGAGGCGATCAACAAGAATAAAGTTTCCGAATTCACGATCATCGCTATATGGACGCATTACCAATGGAATATCGGAAGCGATCTCAACATCGCCAATTTCATTCATCTTCAAGGTATCTGAAGAAATGTGCTCACCAGTATTGACATCTATTTTGTGGCGGATCTTGGTGATAATTGCTGGAGTAGTTGATGGTCCACTAATCATTAGATATGAACGGCTATGAATCAATGGATCTTCATTGAGCCAGACCACATGTGCTGCAAAGCGATCTGCTGCTACAAGATCATCCTTTGATACGGCGATGACATCACCGCGAGTTGCATCTACTTCAGGTGTAAGAACAAGAGTTACCGCGTCATCGGTATCGGCCTTCTTGATCTCATTTTCAAAGGTGACAATCGATGAGATAGTCGCCTTCTGATTACTTGGAAAGATGGTGACTTCTTCACCTTGCGAGAATGTGCCGCGACGTACTGTGCCAGATACTCCACGGAAGTTATCTGCGCGAGCAATCATTTGAATACGCATCAATCCGCTTGCTGTTGGATCTTTAGCTTTCTGCCAGCTTTGAATCGCATCTTGCAGAGTCTGTCCTGTGTACCAAGGCATCTGCGTACTTGGATAAACGACGTTATCTCCAGCAAGTGCGCTGCACGGAATTATGTGAATGTCCTTAACATCAAGGCGCTCTACTGCCCGCTGAATATCGGCGGAAATGGCATCGAAGACTTCTTGGCTGTAGCCCATCGCATCTAATTTATTGATAGCGATAATCACGCGAGAGACGCCCATGAGCGAACAGATAGTCAGATGGCGAAGTGTTTGCGTACGGACGCCTTTCATCGCATCGATCAGCACTAGCCCGATATCGGCGCGAGAGGCGGCGACGACCATATTTCGTGTGTACTGCTCATGTCCTGGTGCATCGCTAATAATCAATCGCTTGCCATCAAGGAGTGACATGGAACGGTATGCAACATCGATGGTGATGCCCTGTTCGCGCTCTGCTTCAAGTCCATCTGTGAGCAAACTAAAGTCAATTTCACCTGCAGGAATTGTTGATCCGCTACGGCGCACCTTGCGAGCTGCTCCTATGGTGTCGTGCGGAATGCTGTCAGTCTCAACGAGAAGGCGACCAATGAGTGTGCTCTTACCATCGTCAACGCTTCCACATGTAAGAAGACGAACAATTGCCCCGGCCACTAGAAGTACCCTTCAGTCTTTTTCTTCTCCATGGAGTCTTCATTATCTCCATCGATCAGACGCGTAGCGCGTTCGCTAAGTTTGACGTGTAGCACCTCTTCAACAACTTCTTCAATTGTTGTCGCAGTTGATTCAACCGCTGCTGTAAGTGGATAGCAACCAAGGGTGCGGAAGCGAACCACCTTCATAAATGGCGTTTCACCATCTCGAAGCTGGAAGCGATCATCATCGACCATAATCATCTGATCACCGCGTTGCACCATGGGGCGCTCCTGCGCGAAATACAGTGGGTTAACTTCAATGCGCTCTTGCAAGATGTAATGCCAGATATCGGCTTCGGTCCAATCAGAGATTGGAAATACGCGCATAGTTTGTTCTGGTGCAAGACGAGTGTTGTAGGTACGCCATAGCTCTGGGCGTTGTTCGCGTGGGTTCCAACGATGTCCCGGATCGCGCACGCTAAAGATGCGTTCTTTGGCACGGCTCTTCTCTTCATCACGGCGAGATCCACCGATTGCAGCATCAAAGCCATGCATATCAAGTGCCTGGCGCAGCGCCACCGTCTTCATTACACGTGTGTATTCAGAGGCGTTGGTATTGAAGGGATTGATGTTGGCTGCAACGCCTTCTTGGTTGGTATGAACGATTAGCTGTGATTTCGTGTCGGCAATGATTCGATCGCGGAAGGAGATCATCTCCTTGAACTTCCATGTTGTATCAACGTGCAAAAGAGGGAATGGGATAGGAGAGGGATAGAAAGCTTTGCGAGCAAGGTGTAATAAGACTGATGAATCTTTGCCTATGGAGTACATCATTACTGGCTTCTTAAAACCAGCGGCGGTCTCGCGCAGAATCTCTATCGATTCGTTCTCAAGTTCCTTAAGGATTGCCGAAATCTTGCTCATGACATCACAGCCTGGAACTCGTAATCTGCTTGAGACTTTCCAGTCTTGGCTAAGAAATCTTCTTGTACTTTGCTGGAGCGATCCTGCTTTACTGTGGTTGGAGCAAGAGTCAATTGATCCCAGTCAGAGAAATCTTCAAATTGAGCAAATTTTTGAATCTGACGAACCTTCTCTGGGTTATGTAGGTCGGTAAAATCAACATCGAGAACAGGGCAACCTTGCGCCTTTGCAAAGTGGAAGTAATCTATATAGAACTTTCTATAATTCGTAATGAATGTTTCGAATTCGCGAGGATCTAAATCGATAACAAGATTAGAGGTACTTGCTGTATGCCACTTACCTGATGCATTTGCTTTCTTATGAGAGACAAAGCGGTCGAGGTGATTTCTGCGAAGGAAGATGATGTGTGGTTTAAATTCTGCGATGATTGACTGCAGCAGCGGATCTGAAAGATGCTGTGGAAATATCTTAATGATATGAATACCTGGAAGGCTTTTAATAGCTGACATAGTGCGGTGGGCATCTAGTGAAGTGGTCTCAAATTTGTAGTATTTCCATGCCTTACGTTGCTTGCGCAGGTTGAGTGAGTAGCGCAGAGAGAAAAATGGATAGAAGCGATTAATGCGCTCAATCTGCGAATTCCAGGCGTTGAATATAAAGAATTCGCCGTAATACCTAAAGCCAACTTTCTCGTTAGAGAGGAGGCTGCCGATCGCATGAGTGCCAGAGCGCGGGAATGAAACGACAAATACAATCTTTGACTTAACCGGAGAAGGCTTCTTGATGTAGCGGGTGTAGAAATACTTTGGGAGGGCCTTAATATTCAAGAGAGCCTTCTTGAAGGTGAGAATAAAGTCAGATTTAGCGGGCTTTTTGCCACTTGTGCGCGTATCGGACATTTTCCGATCTTATCAGTGCCCAATTTGATTATTGGTAGTCTTGGCGCATGGCATCGAATCCAATCAACACAATGGATCGATTCACCTCATTTTCACAGGAAATTCAAGCTATTGAGGCCCTTCGTAAGTCTCGTCGCTCGAAGATAAAAAAATATCCTACGGTCAGCGTTCTACTTTCATCTCTGCGTAAAGATGATCTCTCGAATCTACTCGATCAACTCCTTGCGCAGTCGCTTGCTTCGTTTGATTTGGTTTTAGGTCTGCACACCATCGAGTTATCAGCATCACATAAACGACAGATTGCAGCCCTTAACCGTCGTAAAGTAAAAGTTGCAGTTCAGAAATTCACAAAAGATCAAACTCTTGGAACTATCCTTTCAACGCTTGCATCTCAATCCAGTGGTGAGTACATCGCAAAGGTGGATGATGACGATTATTACGGCCCTGAGCACCTTCGCGATCTTGTAGATGCAGCACTTGATACTGGCGCGGAAGTTGTGGGACGAGCAATGAACTATGTCTACCTCGAGCCACTTCAGCTCACCGTACGCCGTTTTGCGCCCCATGGAACACAGGCTGTTGAGCTGTGGAGCGACTGGGTATGTGGTGGAACAATTCTTGCAAAGCGTGAGGTTGCAGAGGCAGCCGGCTGGTTCGGCGATGGCAATACAGCGGTTGATCGATTTATGTTGAGTGGAATTACAAATAACGGCGGAAAGATCTGGCGCACATTTGGTGCTGGGTATATATACCGCCGTACATTTACTTTCCATACCTATGTCACTAATTACTCTAAATATCTCAATGGGGCCAATGAACAAGTAGTCGGCATTTGGGACCATCCAATATTTGGGGGAGAGCGATGAACCATTTGCCATATCGCTTCTCTCGCCCTAATGATCTTGAACTTGTTGCGCGCCCAAAGCTCTCAGTAGCTGTGGTTATTGCCTGCCGCGATGGACAAGAGAAACTGGATTTAGTTCTCGCCTCCCTGGTGGCGCAGAGCTATCCCGCCTCTCTCATTTCGGTCTATGTCATTGATGATGGCAGTGCAAAGCCACTGACCTTGCCGAAGATTAAGCCGACTAAGACCAAGCTGATCTCTTATAAAAATAGTCCTGGCAAGTGGGGAAAAACCGCAGCAACTAATGATTGTGTTGCAAAGCTGCGCGAGGATGTTCTCTGGTTTATCGACGCGGATATGGTCTTTGAACCAGATCACTTAGCTCATCACATGAAGTGGCATCACGATAACGATGATTACGCAGTTTTGGGATGGAAGCGTTTTGTAAAGAGCTGGAGCTACACCCCAGAAGCACTTTTGACTGCTCTTAAAGCTGATGCATTTGATGTTTTGCATGAAGAGAGTTGGGGTAAAGATCTGTGGGAAGAGCGCGTTACACGCACTAACGATTTAGAAAAGCCAGCACTAGATGGATACCGTGCATTTGTTGGTGCAACTTTTTCAATTCATAACCAACAGTGGCGTGATCTAGGCGGTTATGATCGAAATCTTATTACTGGTGAAGATACTGAGCTAGGTTGGCGAATATTTACACAAGGTCTTCGCACAGTTGTAGACCGCCAAGCACATTCGTGGCATCTAGGTCATAGCACTGTTGAATCAAGCAAGGATGAAATCCAACGCCATAACGATCCTTCGCTTGCGCAAGTAATCCCACAGATGCATAGCGTG
>CAXNHI010000064.1:0-4997 GCA_964202195.1 Candidatus Planktophila sp.
TCTTCAACTGTGCAGCAGCCTCGCGCACCTGAGCGATACTTTTGGGGGTTTGATGAGAGTGCAAGATGTACACCAATAACATCATGTCCTTCTTCAACGGCGCGAGCAGCGGCAACTGCTGAATCAACCCCGCCTGACATTGCTGCGATTAACTTCATAGTGAATTCGCCGCCTTTGCCATCGCTACAACTTCTGGAATCACGCTGAGAGCGTATTCAATGTCACCGACAGTAGTTGTGGCACCGAGTGAAAATCGTAAAGAAGAGGTAGCGCCAATCTCATCATGGCCCATCGCCATCAATACATGGCTGGGGCGATGAACACCTGCAGTACATGCTGCCCCTGTAGAACATGAAACTTCCTTGCCGTCCATAAGTAGAAGTAAGAAATCTGCCTGCGTACCAGGAAATGTAATGTTGGAAATTCCTGGAAGTCGCTCTGCCCCAGTGCCGTTGATCTGCGCGCTAGGTGCAACTTCTGCAATGCCGGATTCAAACTTTTCGCGCAAGCTAGAAACTGTGACAGCGTTGTAAATGCTTTCACTCACTGCGGTGGCAAAAGCCACGATTGATGGCGCATTAAGTGTGCCGCTGCGAATTTCGCGCTCTTGTCCCCCGCCGTGAAGGAGTGCTGGCATTTCAAAAGCGCGTCGCAGGATGAGTGCACCGATTCCAAGTGGACCACCTATCTTGTGTGCGCTAATGGTCATAGCAAAGAGACCTAGCTGCGAATAATTAAGTGGCACCTTCATAAAGCTCTGCACAGCATCACTGTGTACTGGAATATCTCCTGCGATCTCAACGACGCGATCGATAGGTTGAATCACACCGGTCTCGTTATTTGCTGCCATCACAGAGATCAGCGCAATCTCAGAACCACGAGTTGCAACAAGGTGTGCCAGAAAATCGCAATCGATGACACCATCTGATGTGACAGGAACTTCGATCAGCTCTGCACCTTCGTGCTCTACCAACCAATGAGCAGGATCAAGAACAGCGTGATGTTCAATAGCGCTAACCACAATGAGGTTTTTATCTGGAGCTGCCCAGAACAGACCTTTGATTGCGGCGTTATTGGCTTCGGTTCCAGAGCCAGTGAAGATCACTTCACTTGGTGCGCAGCCAAGTGCTCGCGCAATCACTTCACGCGCTTCTTCGACATCTTTGCGCGTTGAACGACCATCGGTATGAAGGCTTGAGGGGTTACCAATCTTGCGGAGAGATCGTTGCATCGCATCGATGGCAGGCTCAATCATCGGCGTTGTCGCCGCATGATCGAGGTAGATACTCATGGCCTAAGTCTAGGCCAGAGCGCTCAGTATTACTTTTGTGCTGAAACCGCCGTTGTTGCCTGAGGCAGAACTGCGAAGAGATCTCCCACTACGCCAAAGTCGCAGATTTCAAAGAGCGGAGCTTCTGGATCTTTATTGACCACAACGATTGTCTTTGATGTCTGCATACCTGCACGATGTTGAATCGCACCTGAGATTCCACATGCGACATAGAGCTGCGGACTCACTGACTTTCCAGTCTGGCCAACCTGGTGAGAATGCGGATACCAACCGGCATCAGTTGCTGCGCGTGAAGCACCAACTGCTGCGCCCATTATGTCTGCGAAAGATTCAACGGCTGCAAAGTCTCCATTTGTTCCGCGACCGCCTGAAACAACAACGGATGCTTCAGTGAGTTCTGGGCGTCCACCTTTAACAGGAGGTTGTGAAGATGAGATCGAAGATTTCTTTGCAGCATCTGAAATAGTTACTGCAACGCTTTCACTTGTTGCGCTCGTTGGGCTGAGATCTGCTTCAACTGAGTTTGGACGAAGTGTGATGACGGCGGTTCCGTGAGTAACAGTTGAATGCACGGTAGTCGATCCACCAAAGACAAGCTGAGTAGCAACTTTATCGGCTGCAACATCAACGGCATCGGTGATGATTCCTGATTCAAGTGCGATCGAAACTCGTGCTGCGACTTCTTTACCAAATGCATGTGAGGCAACAAGTACAACCTCTGCACCCTGTGCCTTTGCAACTTGTGCCAACGCATCGGCGGCAGCAGCAACGCCATGTTTTGCAATCTCATCTAATTCAACAATTGCAATGGAAGTAATTGGACCTTGTGTCAGAGTTGCAGCCATAGCTGCGCCTTTTCCTGCAGGAGCTAATACAACTGCGCAGACAGAGCCCATACGAGCACCTACCGTTGCAAGTTCTGCAGTGGTCTTTGTCGCGACATCGCCTTGGAAGTCGGCGAGAATAATTACAGTGCTCATATCAACTTCTTCTCTGCTAGGAATGTTGCGAGCGCATTTCCGCCATCGCCACTATCGGTAACAACAACGCCGGCACTTCGCGCAGGGCGAAGCGCAAAATCTTTAACTTCCGACCATGCGCTAGTAACACTGACGCCCACTGTTGCAAGATCGCGAGTTTCGATCGTCTTCTTCTTGGCAGCCATGATTCCTTTAAATGATGGATAACGTGGCTCGTTAATCTTTTCAACAACGCTAATTACTGCAGGAAATGATGCGCTGATTTCATCTACGCCAGCTTCGGTCACTCGAGTGATCGCAACGGTAGATGCAACTGGATTTACCTCGACTTTGCTAGCAAATGTCATCTGCGCCCATCCCAATCGCGCAGAAATCATTGCCGGGATTACGCTCATGCGCGCATCAGTTGATTCGGTTCCACAAATGACAAGGTCAAAACCGCCATCGGCAATCGTCTTTGCAAGCACTGCCGATGTAGCCAGAGCATCAGAGCCGGCCAGTGCGGCATCTGTAATAAGAATTGCATCATTGACGCCCATAGAAAGTGATTTACGAACGGCTTCAGTTGCGCGCTCAGGTCCCATCGAGATCACGGTGACTGTATTCGGGCCACCTTCTTCATTGCCGCCGTGAGCTTCTGCGATACGCAACGCTTCTTCGACTGCGTATTCATCAAGATCGTTAAGGACTGCGTCAACGCCTTCGCGATCAAGACGTGAATTGACCATCTTCTTCTCTGCCCATGAATCTGGGACCTGTTTTATGCAGACTGCGATCTTCATGTGGGCTAGGTTACTCATCAGTAGCAATATTCACAATCCGAAACACGGCAAGATACCCCTTATGCTTCCTGCAGATCCCCGTCATCTCGGAGCCACCGTCACAGATGGTGGGACCAACTTTGTAATCTGGAGTAATGCTGCCGATGCGGTTGAGCTCTGCCTCTTTGACCAGGTTAATGGAAAGTTAGTCGAAACTCGTTACGCGCTTGCTCATCGCGATGGTCCCATCTGGCACGGTTATTTAGCCGGGGTGCGGCCAGGACAACGTTATGGCTATCGAATCTACGGACCATGGCAACCGGAGCAAGATTCGCGATTCAACCCGGCAAAATTATTGATCGATCCATACGCACACAAACTCGACGGGACCTTGCAGTATGTTCCAGAAATTTACGCTCATGTAGCAACCGATGAAATAGGTAGCGGTGATAACACCGTGATCGACAATCGTGATAGTGCGCCCTTTGTTCCCCTATCTGTCGTCACCGATTACAAAGCTCGAAACATTGTTCGGCCACACATTCCGTGGAATAGAACCATTATCTATGAAGCACATGTACAAGGATTGACCGCGAAGAATTTTGAGATCCCCGAAAATGAACGGGGTACTTATAAAGCTCTAGGCCACCCCAGCACAATTTCGCACCTCAAATCTTTAGGTGTGACCACGCTTGAATTATTGCCATTACATTCGTATGTTACGGAACCCATCATTTGGCAACGAGGTAGAAAAAATCATTGGGGCTACAACCCGATAGCATTTAGCGCACCACACAGCGAGTATGCAGCAACCGAAGATTCTACTTCAGAGTTGCAGTGGTCAATTGAGCAACTTCATCTCTCTGGAATAGAGATTATTCTTGATGTCGTCTACAACCACACTGCAGAAGGTGGCGTTGGCGGGCCGATGTTCTCCTTTAAGGGAATAGATAATCGCTCGTATTATCGAAATGATGGTGCTGGTAACTATATGGATGTAACTGGCTGCGGAAACACTTTTGCCGCTAGCCAACCGCATGACGTGAGATTGATAGTTGATTCGTTACGTTGGTGGGTAGAAGTTGTTGGAGTAGATGGATTTAGGTTCGATCTGGCTTCGGCGCTCTTTACAAGTTCTTCGGCCTTTAATTCATCTCTCATGTCCGCCATTCAATCTGATTCAGTATTACGAAATTTTAAAATGATTGCAGAGCCATGGGATATCTCGCGATACTCACTTGGAGATTTTCCGCATCCTTTCCGCGAGTGGAATGATGCTTATCGAGATGCATTGAGGCAATTCTGGTTAGCAGATCTTGCACGTGGGTATGGCGAGGGCGTGGCAGATCTTGCTTCGCGAATCAGCGGCTCGAGTGACATTTTCAACTACCGTGGTCCGACCTCTTCAATCAATTTCGTTACGGCACATGATGGATTCACTCTCAACGATTTAGTTAGCTACTCAGAAAAAAACAACTTTGCTAACCAAGACGACAATCATGATGGTTCAAATGAAAATCGATCCTGGAATTCTGGGGTTGAAGGCGTTACAGATGATCCTCACGTTCTTGCAAAACGACAGAGTTTGAAGAAGTCAATTCTTGCAACGTTGTTGTTATCTTCGGGCGTACCCATGATCACTATGGGTGATGAAGTAAGTCGCTCACAGAACGGATCCAATAATGCCTACTCAATGCCACGAGATATGCACTCAGGAATTGCAGATTCAGATGAAACTTTTGGTGGAGGCTGGGCGATCGATTGGGATCTAGATCCAGCCCAGAGAGATATTTATGATGCGGTAGCGATGTTGGCAAGCATTAGAAGCAAATATCTAGTAAATGTTTCATCTGATTTTTTCACGGGCGCTCTTGATCTTGGTACTCATCGAAAGGATATTGCCTGGTTCAGTGCAAGCGGTTTTGAGATGACCGCTGCACGCTGGGCCGACGGCGATAGGCGTTC
>CAXNHI010000065.1:0-4981 GCA_964202195.1 Candidatus Planktophila sp.
AAAGAAGTACGGATTTCTTTCACACCCATGCTTGCGCCAATGGTCCGCGGAATTCTTGCAACGATCACCGTCAAGCTCGATCAATTCATCACAACCGATGAGCTACGTGGTCACTTCTCCAAATATTATGCAGATGAAGTCTTTGTATCGATTCTCCCAGAAGGTCAAATGCCGGCAACTCACTCGGTATATGGAAGTAATTCGGCTCATCTTCAGGTGGCAGTAGATGGACATACAAAGCGCGCAGTAGTGAGCATTGCGATTGATAACTTGGGTAAGGGTGCTGCTGGCCAGGCAGTACAGAACGCAAACATTATGTGCGGCTTAGATGGTTCTACGGGTTTGAGCGTCCAAGGGATCGGAATATGAGCAACATTCTCGTGGTCAAATATGGTGGCCATGCAATGTCTGATGACTCAGGGCTCTTCGCGAGAGCGCTCAGCCAAGCCCTTGCAAAGAATTTGAAGGTGGTTGTCGTCCATGGTGGTGCACCCCAGGTCAACGCTGAACTCACAGCTCGAGGAATAACTCCACGCTTCATAGGTGGATTTCGCTACACAGATGCGGCCACTCTTGAAGTAGCCGAAGAAGTTCTTGCTAGGCAAGTAGGTCCGGCAGTGACAACGGCATTGATCGCTCATTCAATTCCAGCTGTATCTCTCTCCGGCCGTCGCATCATCACAGCCGAAACGCTTACTCAATTAGTAGACGGAAGCTCGGTTGATCTTGGATTTGTGGGTCGGATAACTGCAGTTGATGCAGACCAGATTCAATCGCTACTCGACCAAGGAAAAGTTCCAGTGATCTCTCCCGTAGCTTCAAATAGTGAAGGTACAGGGGCACTCAATGTCAATGGAGATCTTGTGGCCGCTGCGATAGCAGGGGCGCTCGATGCGATGGCTCTTATAGTGATGACAGATGTAGCAGGTATTTATCGCAACTGGCCAGATCGTGGATCACTAATTTCGTCAATTACTCGCGACGAACTCTTTGCTATCAAGAATTCGTTTGAAGATGGGATGTCACCAAAGGTTGCTGCTTGTTTAGAGGCAATTGATAGCGGGGCCCGTGCAGTCAGAATAATTGATGGCCGTGATCCGCAGGCTTTCGCTTTGGCTTTAGAAAATAGTGGTGGAACGTTGGTCAGTGCATGATGAAGAAGAGCGCAGCAATTACTTGGGACGAAGTCATGATGACAAATTACGGCACCCCTTCGCGCACTTTTGTAAGCGGTAAAGGATGTGTTCTAAAGGATGATGAAGGTAAGTCATATCTAGATTTCCTCGCAGGAATAGCTACAAATGTTCTCGGCCATGGTCACCCTGCCGTAATCAAAGCTGTAACCAAGCAAGTCTCTACTCTGGCTCATGTGAGTAATTTCTTTGCACACCCGCAAGGGTTGCTCTTAGCCTCGCGATTACAGAAAATGACTGGCGATTCCAACGCGCGAATCTTTTTCTGTAACTCAGGAGCTGAAGCTAATGAGGCAGCTCTGAAAATCTCCCGTCGCACCGGAAGATCTCGAATCGTGGCTGCTCAGGGATCTTTTCATGGTCGAACCATGGGGGCACTTTCGATGACGGGGCAACCTTCAAAGCGTGAGCCATTTGCTCCATTGCTTAAAGGCATCACCCATGTTCCCTATGGTGATCTATCTGCGATGTCACGCGCGGTATCAAAGAAGACAGCGATGGTTATTGTTGAACCAATCATGGGCGAGGCTGGAGTAGTAACTCCAGAAGATGGTTATTTGGCTGGTCTTAGGGATATCTGTGATCGCGTTGGAGCGCTATTAGTTTTTGATTGTGTACAAACTGGAATCGGTAGAACGGGTCAATGGTTTGGTTTTGAGCATGAGAACGTTCAACCTGATGTAGTTACTTTGGCTAAGGGTATTGGTGGTGGGTTACCACTGGGAGCCACGATTGCCTATGGCAGAGCAGCTCAATTGCTTCAGCCTGGTGATCATGGCACGACATTTGGCGGAAATCCGATCGCATGCGCAGCAGCTAACGCTGTACTCGATGTAATCGAAGGTAAGAAGCTGATGCAATCTGCACAAGTTTTTGAGAAGAAGATTAAGAAAAGCCTTTTGGGTACACCTGGAGTGTCTGAAGTACGGGGCAGAGGCTTACTTCTAGGAATTGAGCTGATAACTCCTACTGCTAAAAAGATTGCAGCATCGATGCTTGACGCTGGCGTCATTGTTAATGCTGCAAATGATCAGACAATCCGCATTGCTCCACCGCTGATCGTCACGTTGCCTCAGATCGAGAAATTCATCGCAATATTCAAGAAAGTTATGAAAGAGGCAGACCATGGCTAAAGTGCAACCGATTAACTCCGTCTCAGCCCGTCGCTTAGCTGCGATTTCGGCAATTAGTACTGGACGAATTCATAGCCAAGAAGATTTAGTGCAAGCGCTCAAGAAAGCTGGACATCCTGTGACTCAGGCGACTGCCAGTAGAGATATTGAAGAGATTGGCGCAGTTCGTATTAGAAATCAGAAAGGGGAGATGGTCTATTCCATCTCTGAAGATAGTGATTCATCTCTGGCACGTTCTATGCCGCTACCGCAGGAGTTAATTTTGAGTGTTGATGCAAGTGGCAACTTGGCCGTTGTCCGTACTCCACCAGGGGGAGCACAACTATTAGCAAGCTCCCTTGATCATTCAGGAATAAAAGAGATCATAGGAACAATTGCCGGCGATGACACCGTCCTTGTCGTATCTAAGAGTGCTACTGGTGGTAACGCTTTAGCGCGCGAGATACTTGCATTCGCTGGAAAAACTAGAACAAAGAAGAGAAGGTAGAGAAATGGCACTGTGGGGTGGAAGATTTTCAGAGCAACCAGCGGATGTAGTTTTCGCGCTCTCACGTAGCGTTCATTTCGATTGGCGACTTGCGCCATACGATCTCCGTTCCTCGATAGCGCATCTGGCAGTTCTGGAATCATCAGGGTTGTTGACACCTGAGGTTGCTGGGAAAATTCGTGGCGCACTTCTTGAGTTAACCGAAGAAGTGAGAAGCGGTGTATTTACCTACAACGATTTAGACGAGGATGTGCACTCGGCTCTAGAGAGAGGCCTTACCGAGAAGTTAGGCGAGATCGGCGGATCACTGCGTGCGGGCCGTTCTCGTAATGATCAGGTCGCTACAGACCTTCGTCTCTATGCAATGGATGCAATGCTTGAAAGCGCTGAGATGATTATTCACCTGCAGCACGCACTCGTTGAGAAGGCCGATGAGTACGCAGATGCCCCTGCAGTCGGCTTTACTCATATGCAGCATGCTCAGCCAGTGCTTTTCGGCCACGAACTTGCAAAACATGTACATGCATTTAACCGAGATCTGGATCGCATTGATGATTGGTTTGTCAGAACTTCGGTCAGTCCTTTGGGATCGGGAGCTCTCGCCGGATCATCACTTCCGCTCTCACCTGAGGCGACTGCCACTGCGCTCGGCTTCAAGAAGAGTGCAGGCAATAGCATTGACGGTGTATCAGATCGAGATTTCGTCGCCGAAGCACTCTTTATTATTTCAATGGTCGGAGTTCATCTTTCACGTATCGGTGAAGAGTGGTGCATCTGGGCAACGACCGAGTTTGGTTGGGCAAAAGTCTCTGATTCATACTCAACCGGTTCTTCGATTATGCCGCAGAAGAAGAACCCAGATGTGGCAGAGCTAGCTCGTGGCAAAGCGGGAAGATTAGTCGGAAACCTCACTGGCGTTCTCACCATGCTTAAGGGTTTGCCCTTTGCCTACAATCGCGATCTTCAGGAAGATAAAGAACCACTCTTCGATTCATTCGACACATTGGCCCTTGTCCTTCCAGCTGTTGCTGGAATGGTGGCAACGACTGAATTTGATCGTGCGAAGATGGCTGCCGCCGCTCCCACCGGTTACTCACTCGCAACAGAGATCGCAGACTTTCTCGTTCGTGCGCACATTCCCTTTGCGACAGCTCATGAAGCTGCTGGAAAATGTGTTGCACTCGCCGAGAAGAACCAGATCGCACTTCATGAAATTTCAGATGCGCAGTTCACCGCGATTCATCCATCACTGACTCCAGAAATCCGAGGCGTACTGACAGTCGAAGGTGCGTTGAATTCACGTACAACCTACGGAGGGACAGCCCCCGCCGCCCTTGGTCGCCAGCTCGCTATTCTCAAGAGTGAAGTCAGCGCATTTGAAGCGAATTTCTCCGCCAAGTCCAAGGCCTTTTCAGGCATGATGAGCGCATGAGTCAATTTCTTGATGACCTGCGCTGGCGTGGGCTTATTGCACAGACCACCGATGAGAAAGAACTCTCCGCTGCCTTAGAGAAGCCAATCACGCTCTATATCGGCTTTGATCCAACTGCGCCGAGCATTCATGTAGGAAACCTCGTTGTTCTCCTCGTTCTACGTCGCTTCCAATTAGCGGGCCACCATCCCATCGCACTCGTCGGGGGAGCGACGGGCCTAGTGGGCGATCCCAGTGGACGCAATGAAGAACGCAGCCTCAATAGCACCGACATAGTTGAACAATGGGTCAACCGAATCAAGCTACAGGTTTCATCCGTACTTGATTTTAAAGTCGCTACAAACCCAGCGGTAGTAGTAAACAATCTTGATTGGACCTCGCCACTTTCAGCGATTGAATTCTTGCGAGATATTGGCAAGCACTTCAGCGTTAATCAGATGCTCTCAAAAGATTCAGTAGCTAATCGTCTCGAGATTGGAATTTCATATACGGAGTTTTCATACCAAGTACTACAGGCATTTGATTATCTTGAACTTTACCGTCGCAACAACTGCACACTTCAACTTGGAGGATCGGATCAGTGGGGAAATATTGTTGCTGGGCTTGATCTCATTCGTCGCGTAGAAAGTGGTAGTGGACATGCTCTTACTGTTCCACTTCTTACAAAGGCTGATGGAACTAAGTTTGGCAAGAGCGCAGGAGGAAGTATCTGGCTAGATCCAGAGATGACTTCACC
>CAXNHI010000066.1:0-4932 GCA_964202195.1 Candidatus Planktophila sp.
TTGATGCGAAGTGCATCGAAGACTCGCGCTGCCTTAGCAAGCGATCCCTTCATTGCACCAGCAAGCTTTGCCAAGAGAACCTCGCGAGATTCAAGATCTGCAAGCTTCATGATTTCAGCTGTTGTTACAAGCTTTCCTTCGTAGATTCCACCCTTGATAACAAGAAGTGGGTTCTCCTTCTGGAAGTTCTTGAGGTGACGAGCTGCATCAATTGGATCTCCCTTAACGAAAGCAAGAGCAGATGGACCGGTGAGAAGATCATCAGAGATCTCAACGCCAGCGCCCTTTGCTGCAATCTTTGTGAGGGTGTTCTTTACAACTGCGTACTTGGTGTCAGCACCAAGAGTGCGTCGCAATTGCTTCATCGAAGTCACGGTTAGACCGCGATATTCGGTGAGGTATGTCGCATTAGCTGTACGGAAGTCTTCCGTCAGTTCTGCAACTGATGCTTCTTTATCTGGGCGAGCCATTCGGTTCACCTTTCCTTTTACATTGTGACTTTGGGATATAAAAGAAAAAATCCGTGACGCGTAAGAGCGCACGGATTAACGTGAACACCTACGCGGGCTGAGATTCCTCAATTATCTGGTTCTTACGAACCAGACCTGCGGTCTTTGGTTATGGGGCAACTTTAAGGCCAGGCCCCAATTCGGGTCAAATCCTGTTCGAAGAAAGCAAAAATCCGGCTATCGGAGGAGCGCAGGGACTTTAACGAACCAAGTCCCAAGCCCGCCGATAGCCGGATTATTTACAAATTAGTTAGCAGATGGCTCACGAACGAGGTTTGGATCAACTGCGATTCCAGGTCCCATCGATGTTGAGACAACAGCCTTCTGAACATAGCGACCCTTTGAAGAGTTTGGCTTTGCACGAAGAACTTCATCCATTGCCGCTGCATAGTTATCTGCAAGCTGCTCGGCAGTAAATGAAACTTTACCGATGATGTAGTGAAGGTTTGAGTTCTTATCTACGCGGAATTCAATCTTTCCACCCTTGATGTCCTTAACAGCCTTTGTGACATCTGTTGTCACTGTGCCTGTCTTTGGGTTTGGCATCAAGCCACGAGTTCCAAGAACCTTACCGAGACGACCAACCTTGGCCATCAAATCTGGTGTTGCGACAACTGCATCAAAGTCCAAACGGCCCTTTGAAACTTCGTCGATCAATTCATCTCCACCGACAATATCTGCACCAGCTGCGCGAGCTTCTTCAGCACGCTCACCGTTTGCAAATACAAGAACGCGAGCAGTCTTACCGGTTCCGTGTGGAAGGTTTACTGTTCCGCGAATTGCCTGGTCGGCTTTCTTTGGATCAACACCAAGAACGAGTGCAACTTCAATAGTTGAGTCGTACTTAGTTACTGATGTCTCTTTGGCAAGTGTTACTGCCTCAAGCGGTGTGTAGAGGTGATCTGCCTTTACCTTTTCAGCTGCCGCTGTATATTTCTTTGAGCGCTTCATTTCTTCCTCTTTCGCCAACTCTTGTGAGTTGATGTAGTGGTTGTGGTTAGCGAACCAGCGAGGTTCTCCCACATCTCAAAACCGATTTGGCCCTGAGAAATTTAATTGTTAGGCCGAAACAGTGATTCCCATTGAGCGAGCTGTGCCCGCGATGATCTTCGCTGCTGCCTCAATGTCATTTGCATTGAGATCTGCCATCTTTGTTGTTGCAATCTCCTTGACCTGAGCCATAGTGATATTTGCAACCTTAGTCTTGTGAGGAATCGCTGATCCCTTGTCGACGCCGGCAGCCTTCAAGATAAGGCGTGATGCTGGAGGAGTCTTTGTGATGAAGGTAAATGAACGATCCTCGTAGACAGTAATTTCTACTGGGATGATCTGACCCTTTTGGCTTTCAGTCGCAGCGTTATATGCCTTGACGAATTCCATGATGTTCACACCATGCTGACCAAGGGCAGGACCTACCGGAGGAGCAGGTGTAGCCGCTCCTGCTTGGATCTGCAGCTTGATGAATCCAGTTGCCTTTTTCTTTGGTGCCATTTTTTCTACCTTTTCCTTTTTCTATTTCTATGAAATCTTCGTTAGATCTTCTGGACTTGATGGAATGAAAGTTCTACAGGGGTTTCGCGTCCAAAGATGGATACGAGAACCTTGAGCTTTGCCTGCTCTGGCATGATCTCTGAGATCGATGCTGGAAGTGTCGCAAATGGACCATCCATCACTGTTACTGATTCTCCAACTTCGAAATCAATAACCTTGATATCTAGCTTGTCTGACTTCTTCACTGGACGTGGAGCAAGAATCTTCTCAACTTCAACCATGCTTAATGGACTTGGGTGGTGAGCGTTACCAACAAAACCTGTGACACCTGGTGTGTTACGGACCGCAGACCAAGATTCATCTGTGAGCTCCATGCGAACGAGAACGTAACCTGGGTAGATATTGCGCTTAACCTGCTTGCGCTGCCCGTTCTTGATCTCCATGACTTCTTCTTCAGGAACTTCGATCTGGAAAATGTAATCTTCCATGTTCAGTGACTGAATACGGTTGACCAGGTTGCCCTTGACCTTCTTCTCATATCCAGCGTAAGAGTGGACTACATACCAGTCACCAATGGCTGCGCGAAGGGTGCGGCGGAATTCTGCGTTGGGATCGTTCTCATCTGACTCGATATCGCCATCTTCATCGCTTGCGAGCGCGAGATCATCCACAGATGAAGCCTCTGCAGCAACTGTCTCGACAACCTCTGCCCCAATTACATCTGATTGGGAGGATTCGATTACAGGCTGGGCAAGCTCATCCGCGTTGGCAGCAAGTGCTGCTTCGAATGCGTCTGGCTTTACATCTTCGCTCATTGTGATCTCTTCCAACCTTTACCTAATTACCGCTACCCGAATACCCAGAACACGATCTTGGTAAGCACCAAGTCGAGCAGGGAAACGACTGCAATGATGAATAGAACAAATACAAGAACAACGGCTGTGTATGTTGAAAGTTGCTTGCGCGTAGGCCATACAACTTTCTTAAGCTCTGAAAGAATTTGGCGATAGAAAAGTCCAACGCGCGCAAAGATGCCAAGCTTCTGCTCGGTTGCTTCAACTGACTCTGTCATCGTTCTTCCTCTCTCTTTCGCAATCTCTTTCGTACTTCTTCGGTAAAACACTTGCAGGGCAGGAGGGACTCGAACCCCCAACCGGCCGCTTTGGAGACGGCAACTCTAGCCAATTGAGCTACTGCCCTTCGCAACAAGCAGGCATGCCAAGGCAGACCTAATTTGTCGTGAGCGTTGAAGTGTAGGGGCAGAGATGGCCATCAGTAAAACTGAGCGTGCGCAGAGGCCGCGATACGGCAGACTTAGCCCCATGAGCAGAGTCGCAGCCCGAATAGCAGCAATCGCAGAATCGGCCACCCTTGCAGTAGATGCAAAGGCGAAGGCGTTGAAAGCTGCCGGTCGTCCAGTCATTGGTTTTGGCGCTGGCGAACCTGATTTTCCTACCCCTGCCTATGTTGTTGAAGCTGCTGCGGCAGCGACAAAAGTTGTAGCAAATCATCGCTACACACCGGCTGCAGGTTTGCCAGAGATGCGTCAAGCAATTGTTGATAAGACTAAGCGCGATTCCAATTACGAGATCTCTGTTGATCAGGTACTTGTTACCAACGGTGGCAAGCAAGCGGTCTATCAAGCATTTGCCACAATTATTGATCCAGGCGATGAAGTACTTCTTCCATCTCCTTACTGGACTACTTATCCTGAATGTATTCAGCTTGCAGGTGGCGTTACCGTTGAAATTTTCGCTGATGAAACTCAGAACTACTTAGTCACTGTCGAACAACTTGAAGCAGCACGAACACCAAAGACAAAGGCGCTTCTCTTCTGTTCACCTTCAAATCCAACTGGTTCTGTCTACACACCGGCACAAGCCAAGGCCATTGCTGAGTGGGCTGTAGCAAATAACATTTGGATTATCTCGGATGAGATCTATGAACACCTGCTTTATGACGGTGCTACTGCGCCTTCACTTCCAGTACTTGTTCCAGCTTTAGCTGATACCTGCATCATCATCAACGGCGTTGCCAAGACATATGCCATGACAGGTTGGCGTGTGGGCTGGATGATCGGGCCTAAAGATGTCATCAAGGCTGCTACTAATTTGCAATCACATTTGAGTTCAAACGTTTCAAACATCTCACAGCGTGCGGCCATCGCTGCCCTTACTGGAGATCTAACAGCAGTTCATGAGATGGGCGTTGCCTTTAATCGTCGCCGCAAACTTATCGTTGATCTACTTAACGAGATTCCAGGTTTTGTCTGCCCTGTTCCTCAAGGTGCTTTCTATGTCTATCCATCAGTTAAGGGCGTGCTTGGTAAGACGATTCGTGGAAAAACACCAAAGACTTCAGCAGAGTTAGCAACGCTACTTCTTGAAGAAGTTGAGGTTGCAGCAGTTCCTGGTGAGGCCTTTGGACCATCTGGATATCTACGCTTTTCATACGCCACAAGTGATAACGATATCGTCGAGGGAATTGGCAGAATCAAAAAGCTACTTACAGGAGGTTAAATCTCTACTCCGACGAGATTAACTTCAGCAACAAGAGTTATTCCAAACTTCTCTTTCACATGATCTCGCGCACGCTTTGCAAGCTCTGCAATATCTGATGCCGTCGCACCGCCCGCATTAGTTAGCGCCAAGACATGCTTGGTCGAAATTCTGGCACCACCGACTTCATCACCCTTATGCATTCCTGCGTTTTCGATCAGCCAGGCAGCAGAGATTTTTACTCGTCCATCAATTAGCGGCCACTTTGGCGCAGCATCAGGGAGTGCGTCCGCTGCTTGCTGAGAAATAATTGGATTGGTGAAGAAGGATCCCGCAGACCAAGAATCATGATCTTCGGCCGATAACAACATTCCCTTACTTGCGCGAAGTTCTAGTACAGCCGCGCGGGTTGCAACCACTGGTGCGTGATCTCC
>CAXNHI010000067.1:0-4890 GCA_964202195.1 Candidatus Planktophila sp.
TGGCTTGGCGGAGTATTGATGAGATCGCGAGTCAGAAATGTGTACTGAGCGATTACAGATGCTTCTAGAACAACATCTTTAAATTCGGCTTTAGCGGCATGAGGGGTAAAAATCTTTGCTGAGGCTAGGGAAGAGTTGCTAGTAACGACCTCATCGCTACGAAATTCGTTGAAGAGATATGCACCAAGAGCGGCACCCTGGGCAACTGCTGATACTCCTTCAAGGTTCTGTGCAGGAAGAGCAAAGGTTGCCGACTTGTGATTCGAGAGCGTGCGAGAAGCCGCACCTGCTGCACGACGAAGAAGTTCGTGGCCGTAGCTAGATGAAGCCTTTCCTAAACCTGTAAAGACAAGGAGACGAATAGAGTTGCCTGGAATCTTTATAACTTCATCGGCCTTACCGGTTGCTCCCATATCGCTAAGAATCTCTTCGAGGCTCTTAGCATCGAGTGCGAGATCTCCAGATTCAATAACCAGCATTGGCTTTCCGCCTTTGCGCTGGGAGGGGCTATGCGCAAGACCGACAACAAGAATGTCATCTTTAAGTGCGGAGGTAAGAGAGAGTGCGGTCATAGTCAATGTCACACATGCCTTTCGAAAGTTTCGGGGGTGCCAACTATCTGTCCTAGCGCCGTAAGTGTAGGTTGATGGGATGAAAAATTCACCTTTACATAGTCGCCACCTTGCCCTTGACGCGAAGATGGCTGATTTTGGTGGTTGGTTGATGCCTATTGAGTATCCAGGGGCGGGAGTCTTGGCCGAACACACAGCGGTCCGTGAACGTGTGGGGCTCTTTGATGTCTCACACCTAGGCAAAGCACGGGTAAGTGGTGAAGGTGCACTTGAGTTTCTTAATAGCGTTTTCACAAACGATTTACTTCGCATTACAGATGGACAAGCTCAATACACACTGCTCTGCAATAAAGAGGGTGGAGTGATTGATGACTTAATTGTCTACCGCAATAGCCCGACAGATTTGTTCTTGGTTCCTAATGCATCGAACACTACTGATGTGGTCCGCGTACTCAAGGAGAGCGCACCAGCAGGGATCATGGTAGAAAATCTCCATGAAGATTTTGGAGTGATTGCGCTGCAAGGTCCACGTGCATCGGCGGTGTTAAAAAAACTTGGTGTCGAACCTGAGATGGATTACATGGCATTTTCACATGTTCGTATCGGTCAGGCGGATGTAATTTTGTGCCGCACTGGATATACAGGTGAGCACGGTTTCGAGTTATTGCCACAAAGAGCTGATGTCGAATCGGTGTGGGATATCTGCGCCGCGGCTGTCTTAGCTGAAGATGGAGCGATCTGCGGTCTTGGTGCGCGTGACACTTTGCGTACCGAAATGGGATATCCATTACATGGCCATGAGCTTTCACTAGAGATTTCTCCAGTACAGGCAAGTGCAACGTGGGCGATCGGATGGAAGAAGGGTCCCTTCCACGGCAGTGATGTACTTGTTGCGCAGAAGAGCGATGGGCCTGCTCGTCGTATGCGCGGATTGAAATCCAATGATCGAGGGATTCCTCGTGCAGGCATGGAGTTACAAGATGGCTCTGGAAAGAGCGTTGGAACAGTAACTAGTGGAACCTTCTCTCCAACTCTTCGGGTGGGTATTGCACTGGCACTCGTAGATACGAATCTATCTCTTGGTGATCGAGTATCAATCGATATTCGTGGACGAGCTTCATCTGCCACAATCGTGGAATTCCCATTTGTGCAATCGCACGTGCGTTAATTCTTAGTCAGGACCGCGCTCTTAAACTCGATCGGAGTGAGGAAAGCTGCCTTAAAGTAGGTCCGACGTAAGGCGCTAAGAAAAGGAGTAGCTGTCATTACGATCAGGAGCGATGTAAGAATTGCTCGCGGGATATCCCATGCCATTGAAGATGCAAAATGAAATGTAATAAAGCGAGAGAGATTTTCACTTAACGCTCCGCCGGGAATGTAAGAGAGTTGAGTATTTGACCCTAGTACCCAGGGCCAAAATTGCAGATCCATCAGTATTCCAAATGCAAAAGAAGCAAATATTCCAACAGCAATAAGCAAAACCTTCTCTGTGGTACCGCGAATCAATCTTCCTGCAAATCTTTGCGGAAGTGCACCAGCAAGAAGGCCTATCCACCCCGCGGCAAAGACTTGATAGGGGAGCCACGGTCCAACACCACCGGTGAGTAGCGCAGAAGTTGTCATCGAGGTTATCCCTAAGAGAAATCCCCACGAGGGTCCGAATACTCGCGCTGCAATGATGAGGGCAAACCAGATCGGCTCAAGTCCAGCAGCTCCTGCACCTAAGGGCCTTAAGAGAGTGATGAATGCGCTCATCACTCCAAGGAGGGCAATAGATTTTGCATCAATCGATCCGATTCCTACCTCTGAAATAAGAAGAAAAGCAGAGGCAGCAATTGCAACAACGAATATCCAGTGAAGATTTCCAACATAGAAAAATGGCCAGACAAAACCCGCAAGAGCTATAACTGAGGTAAAGGTAAGAACCATCTTTGATTGAAGAGAAAGTTGGTAGATCCCATTCGTAGTTTTCACTCGTTTGAATCCTTACCGGTTGCCGCTGCAATTCCACGAAGCGCATCCTTGACGGTCAGCCATGGAGCAGGCGACATAACTTTTGCAACTTGTGGAGCAAATGCAGGAGAAGAGAGAAGAACATCAAGAGTTGCACCATCGGCAACAACATCGCCATCTGCCAAAAAGACGACGCGATCGGCGACTTCTGCAACTAGTTCAACATCATGGGTTGCGATCAAGACGCATTTGCCAAGGTTTCGAGCATATGAAACCAAGGTGTCGACCAGTAGCGATTTCGCTTGATAATCCAGACCTCTCGTTGGTTCATCCATGATGAGAACATCTGGTGCGCTGCAGAGAATGAGCGCGAGAACTAGCGAAAGTCGCTGGCCTTCCGAGAGATCACGTGGGTGAGCTTCGGGATTAACCGTTGGTGTGAGGCGAATCAGGAATGCAAATGTCGAACCGTCCGCTAATCCGTTGTCACGGTCACTTGCGGCACACTCTTTAGCTACCGAAGAATGAATCAATAAGTCACTTGGTTCTTGTGGAATGTAACCAATTGTTGATAGACGCTTGCGACCGTGTAACTCTGTTGGATCAGTATCAAGAACTCTTATTTGCCCGCTAGTTGATTTATGAAATCCGACGATTGATTTGAAGAGCGTGCTCTTGCCCGCTCCATTGCGTCCCATCACAGCAGATATTTCACCTGACTTAAATTCAAGAGAGATTTCTCGTAGCGCAACTTTCTCACCATAGAAATGGCTGAGCTTATTTATAGCCACCACTGTCTCACCTAAGATGACACCGGTTTGTGAAACGAGAGGTGTGAAGTCACGAAGATGTGTTGTCATTCGTCTTACTTCTCGCACGCTTGTTCCGACAGAATCCAAATTGAGTGCTCGTGCTAAGTGAACGATAGGCGGTGCGATTGGAGATTTTTTCAGAATCTCTTCTGGGATATCGATCTCAGTTTTACCATCTGCGGAAATCGCAAGGATTCGATCGGCAAAGCCAATAACTCTTTCTAGCTTGTGCTCTGAAATTACAACCGTAAGCCCTAGATCATGAACAAGGCGATGCAAGATTGATAAGACTTCCTCCGCCGCAATTGGATCAAGTGCTGACGTTGGTTCATCAAGCACCAAAACCTTTGGGTGCATCACTAGAGCGCTTCCAATAGCAACACGTTGCTGTTCTCCGCCGCTGAGCGTTAAGATCGAGCGAGCACGCAGGTGGGCAAGGGAAAGTAAATCCAAAATCTCCTCGACTCTCTTGCGCATCACATCTGGGGCGAAGTTAAGAGCCTCCATCCCAAAGACAAGCTCTTCTTCCACGGTATCGGTAACAAAGCCATGCACGGGATTTTGGCCAACAATTCCGATGAGGTGAGCAAGCCCTCCGGGCTTAGTGAGTGAGGTAGATATTCCATCGACGGAGATATCACCTGCCAATATTCCGCCTGTGTGGTGAGGAACAAGGCCATTGATGAGGCGCAGCAGCGAAGATTTTCCAGATCCAGTGGCACCAATGACTAAAACCATTTCGCCTTCATCAATTGTAAATGTGAGATCTTCAAAGACGGTGTGCAGTGAGTGTGGATAGATGAGTGAAACGCTATTAAATGTAATCATGCAAAAATCATCATCGAGATAGGTATCAGAGCAAGAGATGAGAAAATTACTGAGATATCACGAGGAAGTAACTTTTCTCGACGATAACGTGAGCGATGACGTGAATAGCCATAGCCTCGGGAGTCCATCGCTGCCGCTAAATCAAGAGAGCGTGCCAGTGACTCTTCAAGGAGGGGGAGTGCAACACCAGCCCAGCCTCGTCTTTCTATGCCGCGCATTCTCTGAGCACTTTTAATTCTTGTAGCACTTGTCACTAACTGCGGAAGTACTGATGTTGCGATGACGAGGGCTACGCCAAATTCGTAGATGAAGATCGGCATTTGACGCAAAAGGCGATGAGGCGATGTGAGCGAAGTTGCAGCTGCAAAAATACAAATCAACGTTGCGATCTGAGCGCCTTCTTGAAAAGCGAAGGTAAGTCTCTCTTCCGTAATCGCCCCACCGATTCTGATACCAGCCATCCAATCCGGAAGGTAGGCAATCGGCAGTTCGAAGAGGGTATTTCCAGGGATAGGAACGCCGATGGCAATTCCGATAGCGGTGCGGATCACGATGATGATCGCTGCGATCTTTAGGGCAAACCATAAGCCGCCAGACCAAGGACTTTGATCTACAGCGTTACGGTTAATTCGATAAACAATGAAGCACATTCCACCCACTACCGCCAGATTAAAGGCGGTGTGATGGGTTAATGAAACCGCAATAGAAATTGCGATCGCACCGGA
>CAXNHI010000068.1:0-4874 GCA_964202195.1 Candidatus Planktophila sp.
GTGTCGACAGCTCGTTCTGTAATGGAGATCGGAGCGCTATGAGCGAACATTTGATTAACAAGTGCTGAGACTTCTTCCGCCGTTTCGCCCTTATTTTTCAACGCAACTAAAAATGATTTGATCTCTGAGATATCTGCTTTACCAAGAAGAATCGTCTCCATCACCGAAGAGATTTCATGGGCTTCAAGATCGAGACCACTGACCAAGCGCTCTATATAGGAGCTCCACATTGTGGCTTCACCAACTCTCTACGGCAGAAGCGGATAGAGAAATTATGCCTTGATGCGCGCGATTGAGGAGCGCAATAAATCAGCGACAGTATGTGCCAAAGTAAATGGATCGATGGGATGAAGAACATTTGCTTCTGCTCGCGACCATGTCGCTAGCCACGCATCTTCCTTGCGGGCTGTCATCACCAAAACTGGCGGGCAGTTAAAGAGCTCATCTTTGAGTTGGCGCGCAACTCCCAAGCCGCCTTCAGGGGCTGACTCACCATCAAGGATAAAGAGATCAATTCCGTGATCGCCACTTCGAGCTTTGCCATCCACATAGAGGCGTAGAGCAGGGCCCGTAGCAAATTCGATAATTAAATGAGGCGCAAGATCTGAGGCGACGCGGGTTCCTAAAGCGGCTGCTACGTGGGCGCGGACCGTCACATCATCTGAATAGAGAACGATATTCAGGCGGCGAGAGGATTCTTGCGACATAGGCGCACTCTACCGCGACAGTTGGCCGAAGTGATGGTGACCCGTTTCACCTCAAAGATGGGCAAATAAGGGTGAGGTAGAGCCATATAAAGAGGTGAAAGGCTGCGATATCGGGAATAATCTCTTTCATGACAAGCACAGTCTCAAGCCCGGCATCCGAGCCAGTCTCGATGCATCGGATCACCAAGCCCAATGTTGTTGCGGTGGGCACGATCGTGTGGCTCTCGAGCGAGTTGATGTTTTTCGCGGCGCTCTTTGCAATGTACTTCACTACTCGCGCCGTGCAAGGTCCGGCGATCTGGCTCGAATCAACTGAATTTCTTAATATTCCTTTTGCGGCAATTAACACCACCGTTCTTGTTCTCTCATCTGTGACATGCCAATTCGGAGTCTTCGCGGCCGAGCGCTTCCAGAACAAACGCGAAGGTTCGCTCTTGCAATTCAACCGGTGGGGAATGCGCGAATGGTTCTCTCTCACATTCCTCATGGGAGCTTTCTTCATCGCCGGACAAATCTATGAGTATGCAGCCCTTGTCTCTGAGGGATTGACGCTCTCATCTAGCGCTTACGGTTCTGTTTTCTATCTTGCAACAGGTTTCCACGGGCTTCACGTAACGGGTGGTTTGATAGCTTTCCTCATTGTTTTGATCCGTGTTGCTAAGGCTCGTCGCTTCACACATCAACAGGCTACGACCACAATTGTTGTTTCTTATTACTGGCACTTCGTCGACGTTGTATGGATTGCGCTTTTTTCTGCGATCTATCTGATTAAGTAGATAGGGATATAGGTGAAGAATCTTTCGCGTTACCGTCGGCACAGAGCAGTTGCACCACTGCTATTGATCTTTGCCCTTCTGGGAATCGGAACTACATTTCAGGTAGCTGGCGCAGCAACGACTTCTCCGATGACCGCTGAAGAAAGAACTGCCGCAATTGCAGAAGGAAAAGAAATCTTCTTGAGAGGTTGCTCTTCTTGCCACGGATTAAATGCTGAGGGCGGCTCAATTGCACCCTCACTGATTGGCGTTGGCGCTGCCTCCGTCGACTTCCAGGTCGCTACCGGACGTATGCCGATGGCCGATATGAGCCAACAGGCTATGCGCAAAGATCCTGTTTACAACGACGAGGAAGTTGCAGCCCTCGCTGCCTACGTCTCCTCCCTTGCACCTGGCCCTGAAATTCCATCAGAAGGCATGCTCAACTACGAGCGTGACGGTGAAGTTGCAGAAGGTGGAGAACTCTTTCGCACCAACTGCGCAATGTGTCACAACTTTGCTGGACAGGGTGGTGCACTTTCACAAGGTAAATATGCGCCATCTGTCATGGGTGTAAAGCCTGTACACATCTATGAAGCCATGATTACTGGCCCGCAATCAATGCCAGTTTTTTCAGATAAAACACTTACTCCAAAAGAGAAACTCTCCATCATCAAGTGGATAAAGGCAGCAGAGAAAGAGCCACAACTTGGTGGAGTCGCACTCGGTCGTGTGGGCCCAGTAACTGAAGGACTTCTTGTATGGACACTCGGACTTGGACTGCTGATCGGTATTGCAGTCTGGCTAGCGGCGAAGGCGAAATAGGAAACTATGAGTAAAGAAATCCAAGCTATCCAAGATCCAGGTTTACCCGCGCATAAGTTGCGCCAAACTGATATTGATCCAAAGGCGGCAGACCGCGCAGAGCGACAAGTAGCAATACTTTTCTTGCTCTCGGCGTTGAGCACCGTTCTCTTTATCTACTCTTACTTCTTCATCTCAACTGAGACTTTCATCTTCATCCCGCTTATGGGAGATCAAAATATTCATCAACTCCTATTAGGTGTCGGCTTAGCTTTCTCACTTCTCTTCATCGGACTCGGTGCAGTGCACTGGGCAAAGACACTGATGCCAGATCAGGAAGTCATCGCACACCGTCATGAACTCCGCTCACCTGATACCGAGCGCGAAGATTTTATTAAGGTAGCAAAAGAGGGTGCAGCTGCAGCAGGTTTAGGACGTCGCTCACTTATTAAGCGCAGCATGGGTTTAGCGCTCGGCCTTGCCGGCATCTCCCCTATCTTTCTTCTCCGCGACTTAGGACCAACCCCGGGCGATGAACTCAAGACAACCAGTTGGAAAGCTGGAACTCGCTTGGTGACAGATCCTGGTGACCGGCCTATTCGTCCTGAAGATCTCGAGGTTGGCGCAGTTGCCCAGACTCTTCCTGCGTTAGCACCCGGAAAAGATCACAGATCACTCAACGATATTGCTAAAGATGCGGTTCTTTTGATTCGTCTCCGCCCAGAAGAATTCAATCTCGATGCAGAGCGTCTTTCCTGGACGTATCAAGGAATCATCGCCTTTTCAAAAATTTGTTCACATATGGGATGCGCCGTTGCGCTCTACGAACAGAGCACTAAACACCTGCTCTGTCCATGTCATCAATCGACTTTCGATGTAACTCGCGCTGCAAAGGTAATCTTTGGACCTTCCGCACGGCCACTTCCTCAATTAGCAATTACAATTGATGACGAGGGTTATCTCGTTGCACAAGCACCGTTTAATGAGCCAGTCGGACCTAGTTTCTGGGGGAGATCTAAATGAGCGCACGTGAAAGAGTCGCGGGCAATGTCGCTAACTATGTAGATGAGCGCACAGGTGCTGCTGCATGGATGAAGAAGAATCTTCAGAAAGTCTTCCCTGATCACTGGTCCTTTATGCTCGGTGAAATTGCGCTCTACTCATTTGTTATTTTGCTCTTATCTGGAACCTTCTTGACCTTCTGGTTTGATCCATCAATGCGCGAAGTTGTCTACGAGGGCTCTTACGAACCACTCAAGGGGCTAGAGATGTCTGCCGCTTATGCATCCGCACTCGATATCTCTTTTGAGGTACGCGGCGGATTGTTGATGCGACAAATTCACCACTGGTCCGCTTTGATCTTTATGGCAGCAATCGTTGTCCACCTTCTTCGCGTTTTCTTTACGGGTGCATTCCGTAAGCCTCGTGAATTTAACTGGATCCTCGGAATTGGTCTTCTTACTCTTGGAATCGTTGAAGGGTTCTTGGGCTACTCACTTCCGGATGATCTTCTCTCAGGTACAGGTATTCGAATTGCCGAAGCTATTTTGCAGGCAATTCCACTGGTGGGTTCATACCTTTCATACTTCCTCTTCGGCGGAGTATTTCCGGGCGAAGCCTTTATCCCCCGTATCTACACAATTCACATTCTCTTACTTCCAGGAATCTTCCTTGCACTGATCACTGTGCACTTAATGTTGGTCTGGTACCAGAAGCACACGCAGTATCCAGGTCCAGGTCGTACAGAGAAGAACGTTGTTGGATATCCACTCATGCCTGTCTACATGGCTAAGGCTGGCGGATTCTTCTTCATCGTCTTTGGCGTCACCGCATTGCTTGGCGCAGTTGCATCCATCAACCCGATCTGGCTCTACGGCCCATATACACCGGGACAAATTTCAGCTGGCTCACAACCTGACTGGTACATGGGTTGGCTTGATGGTCTTGTTCGTATGGCGCCACCAATTGAGTTGATGATCTTCGGTTATACGCTCTCACTCAACATTTTGATTCCTGGTCTAATTATTCCTGGAATTCTCTTTACTGGAATGGCTCTCTATCCATTTATCGAGCAGTGGATCACTGGCGATAAGCGCGAGCATCATCTCCTTGATCGTCCACGAAATGCGCCAAACCGCACTGCTCTCGGTGCGATGGCACTTACCTTCATGATGATTGCTTTGATCAATGGTGGAAATGACATCATCGCTACCAACTTTGATCTCTCCATTAACCAGATCATGTGGTTTAGCCGTATCGGAATCATTGTTCTGCCACCAATCGCATTTGTCATCACAAAGAGACTCTGTCTCTCATTGCAACGTGCCGATCGCGAACTCGTTTTACATGGTCGCGAAACTGGACGTCTTGTCATGATGCCATCTGGTGAATTCGTTGAGGTGCACGAGCCAATTTCACCTGAAAAGGCCTGGCTCCTTACCCAACATGAACAGGTCGCTCCTCTCGAGCTTGAAGAGAAAGATGCGCGTGGCGTGCGTCGTTCAGGGCTGCTTAAGTCGAAGCTGAGAAAACGTTTTGCTATCGCTCACGCCGAGCAGGTTACTAAGCCAACGATGGAAGACCTTAAGGCAATCGAGCACCACTAAGG
>CAXNHI010000069.1:0-4847 GCA_964202195.1 Candidatus Planktophila sp.
ACAAGCATTCTTCATGTGCGGTGGCCTCGACGATGTTGAGCGCCGAGCTGCAGAATTGGCTAAGTCATAACAATGGCACTTACCGTCGCACTAGTTTCGCCAACACAGAAAGTGTGGAGCGGAGAAGCAACATTTATCTCAGCTCGCACAACTGAAGGTGACCTTGGAGTTCTTCCAGGGCACGCACCTTTATTTGGCGTACTAGTCGACGGAGCCGTTAGCATCAAAGGTGTAGATGGAACCATCACTGAATTTATTGTCAGTGGTGGTTTTCTATCTGTTTCAAATGATCGCGTCTCGATTCTTACAGAGAGCGTCGGATAGCCGTACAGATTGTCTTTAAGGCAGTACTTGTACCTCGCCTTGGCCGTTAAGTTGCTTCACCCGAATCCAATCAACCTTCATCTGTAAACCAGATTTAGCATCTTTTCCAACTTCGCCACCGAATTCTCCTCCCATAGCAACATTGAGAATAAGTGAGAATGGTTGGTTAAATACCCACGCTCGTGGTGCTATCGATTCTTTACTCTGCTTGAAGATCACGACACCGTCAAAGGTCCACTCAATTGAATCTTCACTCCAGTTAATTCCATAGATATGAAAGCCTTCGGAGAGTTTCTTTTGATGTAAATATCTGACACCGATTGAGGTGCCACCGAAATAGCCCGGGCCATGAATAGTTCCGTAGTTCAGATAAGGAGTTCTTCCCAGCCCTTCAGTAATGTCAATCTCTCCTGAGTTAGGCCATGAGACTGCATCAATATTCTGTCCCAACATCCAAAAGGCTGGCCAGCTGCCTCTTCCGGCAGGCATTTGGATACGCGCCTCGATCGTTCCGTACTTAATCCACACTTTATTCTTTGTAGTAATGCGAGCAGAACTCCACTCGCAGTATCCGTAGTAACAAATCTGTTTCTTTTTCGGTGAAATTTGGAGAGCAGTAATTGCCAAAATTCCGCGACCGTTGGTCTTGGCATTCACATCTGTATAGAGCTGCAATTCACGATTTCCCCAACCTCTGCCATCGCCAAGATCGTAATTCCAGAACTTTGGATCTGGCTTGCTCCCTGATTTTTCATTGAATTCCTGGGACCAGAGAAGAGGATTCTCTTCTTCAACACTCCACGCCATCGTGGAAGATGTGAGAAGAATGCTTAACGTAAGCGGCAGGAAGCGTGTAGAAAATTTCTTAGAGATCTTGCTTCTACTCATTAAATATCCTTATGAAGATCGGCGAAGTGGATCCCAGTCAGGATCAAGTGCTGCATTCTTATCTATTGAGCTAATAACTGCAACACTTTCCTTGCGCGCAGCGGATTCACTAATTGAGATCAGAATATCCAATACGTGATTTCCTAGATTGGCTGAGGCAATATGGTCATTTCCAGCCAAGAAAGATTGCATCATATTAAGAGCCCCGAGGCCGCGCCCATGTTTATTTCCTGTGGCCGTTAACTTTTTTGGCTCCTGACCAGCCAGATAGATGAGGCTCTCGCCATCAAAATTATTGGGATCAGGCAAAGTGATTGCACCTTCTGAGCCGGTGATCTCTACGAAACCCGTCACTTCATGAGCCGCTTCAAAGCTAAAGATAGAAACAGCGCTAGCACCAGATGCGAACTCGATGAGAGCGGTTATCTGAGTGGGCTCTTCGACCGGAAAGGATGTTCCTTTCTTGGGACCAGAACCTACGGTGCGATTCTCTTGAGACTTTGATGAAGTTGCGGTGACTCGGGTTGCTGGTCCAAAGATTTGAACCAAGGTTGTTACGTAATAAGGACCCATATCAAAGAGTGGACCCGCACCTTTAGCAAAGAGAAAAGCTGGATCTGGATGCCAAGAATCTGGTCCAGCGGTTTGAAAGATTGTCAGCGCAGTCAGTGGCTTACCAATCGAGCCGCCACGTATTGCGTTTAAACCAGTCTGCACACCTGCTCCGAGGAAGGTGTCAGGTGCGATACCGAGTCGTACGCCACTCTTCTTTGCCGCCTCAAGTAATTGCGCTGCCCCAGATCTATCAAGTGCCATAGGTTTTTCAGACCAGACATGTTTACCTGCGTTGAGCGCAGCAAGACTTACCGGCACATGTGCAGCCGGAATAGTGAGATTAATGACGAGCTGGATCTGATCATTAGCGAGCAATTCATCGAGAGATCCACTTGCAGGAACGCCCCACTTCTTTGCTTGAGAAGTAGCGCGCTCTCTATCTAAATCCGCGACAAAGAGAACTTCGAAATCTGGGAAGGTTGTGAGGTTAGAAAGATATTGATCACTGATATTTCCTGCGCCAACAATCCCTACTCCAATTTTCTCGTGCTGCATTAGCCCTTGATCGCACCTTCCATAACGCCCTTAACCAGTTGCTTTGAAACAAGGAAGAAGAGAATGATAAGGGGGAGTGTAGCAAAGAAGGCGGCACCCATTTGGGCAGCATGGTTAACAATGTAAGCCTGTTCCTTCATCTGGGCGATAGCCATCTGCACGGTGAGCATCTTGTCTCCATCGAGAATGAGCATTGGCCAGAGGAAGTCATTCCACGCACCGAGGAATGAGAAGAGACCCATGACAAGAGCTGTTGGCCGCACCAACGGGAAGACTATTTTTGTATAGATCTGCCAAGGAGACGCTCCATCGATGCGAGCAGCTTGAATAACTTCATCGGTAATAACCGCAGAGATACTCTGTCTCATCCAGAAAACACCAAAGGCTGAGACCAATCCCGGAACAATAATCGCCTTAAGATCGTTATTCCACCCAAGTCTTGTCACAAGGATGTACATCGGAATGATTCCGAGCTGGCCTGGCACCATCATTGTGAGAAGGATGAAAGCAAAGAACTGCTTCTGCCCCTTGAACTTCAACTTTGCAAATGCATATCCGGCAAAGGTGCAGAAGAAGATATGCGAAACAGCCATCGAGATTGAGATGATGAATGAGATCGTGATCGCACGAGAGATATTTGCATATTGGAAGATGACATCAAAGGTGACGGGTAGTTGATCTCCAAGAGTGAATCTTGGCGGATTCTTGGCAATCTCATTCTTTTCATTCGAGGCAACAACCAGCATCCACCAGAATGGGAAGATAACTAGAAACGTAGTCACGCCAAGGGTGAGGTAAGCAATTGCTGCGCCAATTTTGAATTGTGGCTTTTCTGCAGATGAAGTGGACTTGTTTTTCGTAAGGGTGCTCATCATTAATCCTTCGCAATCTTGCTAGCAATGGTCGCATTAATTAACGCAAAAACAATCACACAGAAGAATATGAAAATACCGATAGCTGCTCCATAGCCAAACTGGAACTTTCTAAAGGCTTCCTCATAGAGGAACATCGCGAGTGTGTAGAACTGCTTATCGTTTCCACCCCCGACTCCACCCAAAATGTATGGCTCGTTGAAGGTCTGAAGACCACCGATGGTCGACATGGTGATGGTAAAGATCATTACATTTCTGATTCCAGGCAGGGTCACATACTTAAACTGCTGCCAGCTTGTTGCTCCATCGAGGGAGGCGGATTCATAGAGTTCTTTAGGAATCGATTGCATAGCCGCCAGATAGATGAGGGCGTTGTAACCGGTCCATCGCCAGATGATCATTGTTGCAATTTCAAAGTGGCTGGTGAACGTTCCCTCCATCCAGTTAATCTTGTCTACGCCAAAGATATTGAGTACGTAGTTAATGAGACCAAAATCGCGTCCGTAAAGTGAGCTGAATATAACTGCGATAGCTAGAACTGAGGTGACATTAGGAATCAAAATAGCTGCACGCCAAAAGTTTGAGAACCTTAAACGATTTCTGTTCAAGATCGTGGCTAGATAGAGAGCCAGGGCCAATTGAGGAACTGTGCCGAGGACCCAAATGCTTAACGTGTTACGGAGGGCCTTCCAGAGAACTTCATCTTGGAGCAAATTAGTGAAGTTTGTCAGACCAATGAAAACTTTCTCACCTAGCGGATCCCAGGCAAAAAATGCCATGTAGCTGGTGTAGAGGATAGGAAAGATGCCGAAGACGAGATAGAGAAAATAGAACGGTGAAATAGCAAAGAAAGCGGTACGACCTTCACCATCGCGGAGTGAGGATTTTCTTTTAGTCGATGTGTTTCTACTCAAACTCATTCTTCTCCATCTTTCAATTCTAAAATTTTAGAGTAAGTCGAGGGCAATTCGGCTAGTGCCAAACTGCCCTCGACGTAGTTATTCAGAGAGATAGAGGCTAGGAAAGGGCCTTGATCTTCTTGATTTCCTTCATGAGCTGAGCCCATGATGCTGCCGGTGTCTGCTTACCAGAAGCCATACGGCCAACAGCCGCGTTGTAGGCATCCTTTACGGAAACCTGGAACTTACCTTCGTAGATTGGCTTCTTGATTGACATAACTACATCAGAGAAGATCTTTCCGATAGGTGCATTGTTGTAAGCGATATCCTTCGCAGCCAAGAACTTTGGATCCTTGTATACGGCAGGAGTTGTTGGAAGTACACCCTTATCAAGGAATAGCTTGAGCTGTTGCTCAGGTGCTAGAACCCAGCTAATGAATGTCCAAGCCGCCTTTGGGCTTTTTGCGAACTTAGGGATTGTGAGTTGTGAACCACCCCAGTTTGCTCCGCCACCAGGCATCTGAGCAACATCCCAAGCTCCTGGAATGTCCTTAGCGTTGTTTTGGATATTTGCGAGCAACCATGAAGGACAGAGCATTGCAGCAAAAGCTCCATTGCCCATTCCCTGGTTCCAGTCGCTTGACCAAGGTGCGATTTCCGCAGATAGCTTCTTAGAAACAAATGTTGCTGCTAAGTCGTAAGCCTTCTTTACCTGTGGAACTTCAACGATCTTGTCAGTCTTCTTGTCGTAGAA
>CAXNHI010000070.1:0-4809 GCA_964202195.1 Candidatus Planktophila sp.
GACAACAGCAGTACGTGCCACAAATCGATCCATGCCATCAAATTCGGTGCCAGTGCCATCGACAACACCATGTTCGTTCATAATCACGACAAAGGGCACGTTATGGCGCATCGCCATTTCAAAGTCATTTGGGTCATGTGCAGCGGTAACTTTTACAGCTCCTGTACCGAAATCTTGCTCCACTAGTTCGTCAGCGATAATCGGGATCATGCGGTTTACCAGAGGCAGTAAAACCTCGGTGCCGATTAAATGCTTATAACGCGGATCATCAGGGTGTACCGCCACCGCTCCATCGCCAAGCATTGTTTCAGCGCGGGTAGTTGCGATAACAATTGATTGTTCGCCATCGCCATAACGAATCTGCACAAATTCGCCGGCATCATCACTATGTTCAACTTCGATATCAGAAAGTGCTGTAAGGCATCGAGGACACCAGTTAATGATGCGCTCTGCGCGATAAATCAACCCTTCGTCATACATCTTCTTAAAGATAGAGACAACGGCATTGGACATACCTTCATCCATAGTGAAACGCTCACGTGTCCAGTCAACACCCGAACCCATTCGTTTCATCTGATCTAAAATCGCGCCGCCAGATTCAGCTTTCCACTCCCAGACCTTTGCGACAAATTCTTCTCGGCCAAGATCATGTCTTGACTTACCTTCACTACCTAATTGTTTTTCAACAACATTTTGCGTAGCAATTCCGGCATGGTCCATCCCTGGAAGCCATAAAACTTCAAAGCCCTTCATCCGCTTCATTCGCGAGAGACAATCTTGAAGTGTTTGATCTAGTGCATGACCAATGTGAAGAATACCTGTCACATTTGGTGGTGGAAGAACGATTGTAAATGGCTCTTTAGAAGATGTTGCATCAGCTGTAAAATATCCTGCGTCAAGCCATTTTTGATAAAGAGGAGCTTCGATATCTGCCGGAATAAATGCGGCAGCTAGCACGCGTCCATGGCTGGCTTGTGAAGACATACGGTGGAGTCTAGTTTATTTATGCACTCTTCTCTTGCGCGCCCTTATCACGACGAGCGGCGCGCTTTGGAATATCTCCCGTGCGCATGATTAGTTCTGGGGTCGTCGAATCTGTAACGCAGGCTTTATTGATGACTACCTTGGCCACATCGCTTCGACTTGGTACGTCATACATCACTGCAAGGAGGATTGATTCCATAATTGCACGAAGTCCACGTGCACCGGTGCCTCGCTTGAGGGCGAGCTCGGCGATCGCTTCTAGTGAATCTGCTTCGAATTCCAATACAACATCGTCTAGGTCAAAGAGGCGTTGGTATTGCTTCACGAGTGCGTTACGTGGCTCTGTAAGAATTTGCATGAGTGCTGACTTATCCAGATTTTCAACGCTTGTTATCACTGGAAGACGGCCGATGAATTCAGGAATCATTCCAAACTTGAGTAGATCCTCTGGCATGACATCTGCAAAGAAATCTCTAGCATTCTTCTCTTCTTGTGATTGCAGCGTTGCATTAAATCCAACACTCGCTGAACCGCTACGAGCCTCGATAATCTTATCTAGGCCAGCAAATGCACCACCGACGATAAAGAGCACGTTGGTTGTATCGATTTGAATGAATTCCTGATGTGGGTGCTTACGTCCACCCTGTGGCGGAACTGAAGCAACTGTTCCCTCAAGAATCTTGAGCAGCGCTTGCTGAACACCTTCACCTGAAACATCTCGAGTAATTGATGGATTCTCAGATTTACGAGCGACCTTATCGATTTCATCAATATAAATAATTCCGGTTTCGGCCTTCTTCACATCGTAATCTGCGGCTTGCAAGAGCTTAAGAAGAATGTTCTCAACATCTTCACCGACATAGCCAGCTTCGGTGAGTGCAGTTGCATCTGCGATCGCAAATGGAACGTTGAGCATACGAGCAAGAGTTTGTGCCATGAGGGTCTTACCGCATCCGGTTGGTCCCAAGAGAAGAATGTTTGACTTCGCAAGCTCGATTGCATCGTCACCCTTAGGTGCACCAG
Organism: Candidatus Planktophila sp.; assembly: GCA_964202195.1. Classification (GTDB taxonomy): domain Bacteria; phylum Actinomycetota; class Actinomycetes; order Nanopelagicales; family Nanopelagicaceae; genus Planktophila. The sequence goes on from CAXNHI010000070.1 coordinate 2,008, forward strand.
ATTGTACGCGCTTGTAATGGTTGTAGACAGCAACAGAAAGAGATCTCTTTGCGCGGTCTTGACCAATGACATACTGATCTAGGAATTCAAAAATTTCATGTGGCTTAGGAAGCTCTGTTAATCCGAGAGAACTTGCCTCGGAGAGTTCTTCAACAATGATCTCGTTACAGAGTTCGATGCACTCGTCACAGATATAAACGCCAGGGCCTGCAATTAATTTCTTAACCTGCTTCTGAGTCTTGCCGCAGAAAGAACATTTCAGCAGATCGCTAGTCTCGCCGATGCGTGTCATGGTGCTCCTAAGATGTTGAGGAAGTAGAATAATCTTACTTTTTAAGAGGCGAGAATGAGCCCTTAATTAACGTTTGAGCTGTTCGCCCTGAGATGAATTCCAGAAGGATTCAGGCATTTTCAGATCGCGGACACCAGTTACCTTCAACACCGAAAGACTAATGAGGACATGCAGAATCGAAACTCCGATCAGCATTGGTCTCTCCCCAAAAAATTCAGCAGCTGGACCAACCAAGACCATTCCCAGTGGAATCAGCGCAGATGAACCCATGTGATCAACGCTAAAGACTCGACCTTGTAATTGCTGCGGAACTTCTTTCTGCACGGCGGCTGCCCAGAATGCTTCCCATGGGCCAACTGATAAACCTGCTACAAAATATGCAGCAATGATGATGTATTGCGAGAAAGGAAATGCCAGTGCCAAAGTTGTCGTGGACAAAAGTGCGAAAATAAGCATGCAAAACTGCCCTTGGTGCTTAATCTTTAGCCGTAGAGAAATCAATGCACCAATAATTGCACCTAAAGAAAAGACAGAAGCAGAGATAGCAAATACATTATTTGTTTCAAATTCTCGTCGTGTAATTACTGGTAAGAGGACGCTCTCTACGCCGACGATAAACATCAATTGAAAAGAGCATGAAGTGATAAGTGCAAAGATCCATTTGATACGCCAGACAGTACGCACGCCCTCTTTGAGATCAATAAAGAAAGTCTGCTTATCTTCGTGCGCAATGTGCTTGAAGTCTTCCTTGATAAAGAACATGAGCGAGGTTCCTATAACAAATAAGACCCCGGTGAGGACGAATGTTTGTCGGACACCGAAGAGCAAAATAGCTCCCGCGCCAACGCCGGGACCGAGAATGCTAGATGTACGAATAACTATGGTGCGCGCAACATTGCCAGCCATCAATTTTTCTTCAGGTAAGAGACTTGGCATAATCGCTGCCGCCGCAGATATCCCGAAGGCATCTCCGACACCCATCAGAAAGACAACTGCGGCAAGAACCCAAAATGGCGTTGAAGATATGGCGAGAAATACCAATGAGATGACGAGCGCTGCACGAAATAGATCGGCCGCAATCATGACGTGGGTTCGAGGTAAACGATCCGCCCAAACTCCGGCCACAGGGGAAACGAGAATTGCTGCCAGTAAACGAGCACCAAGAATAAAGCCTAAAGATTTTGGATCGTTTCCGTTGCTATCAAGGACTGCAACCGCAAGGGCTACTGGAAAAGCGGCCGCACCAATTACAAAGATTGTGTTTGATAACCAATAGAGACGGAAACCCGTATATGACCAAAGGGAGCCCGCCTCAAATAGTTTCACAGTAGAAGTAAATGTCCCTGGTAGTTACCAGGTTGGCTTTGCCTTTCGGCTAGCTAGAACCTGATCGATAAGTCCGTACTCGACAGCTTCTGCTGCAGTAAGAATCTTGTCGCGCTCAATATCTTGCGCAACCTCTTCAGGAGTGCGAATGGTGTGCTTTGAGAGCATGCTCTCTAGAAGTTCACGCATACGCATGATTTCGCGAGCTTGAATCTCGATATCAGATGCCTGTCCCCCACCTTCAGAAGATGGTTGGTGAATCAAGATACGTGAATGCTCAAGTGCGTAACGCTTTCCTTTTGCACCACCGGCAAGGATGATCGCAGCAGCCGACGCTGCCTGACCAAGACAGATTGTCATGACGTCTGGGCGAACAAATTGCATGGTGTCGTAGATCGCGGTGAGCGCAGTAAATGAGCCACCTGGAGAGTTGATGTAGAGAATGATGTCTCGATCTGAATCCATTGATTCAAGGGTAAGCAACTGAGCCATCACATCGTTTGCAACGGTGTCATCAATTGGCTGACCCAAGAAAATAATGCGCTCTTCAAATAGCTTTGTATATGGATCGTGGCGCTTGTATCCGTTTGCGGTCTTCTCTTCAAAGACCGGGAGTACGTAGCGAGAAGTTATCTCTTGTGCGCGTTCGAATTCGTTAATCATTGTGCTGTTCCTCCGCTACCTGAGACCTGACCTGCAGAGCGAACTACATGGTCTACAAAACCGTATTCCTTAGCTTCATCTGCAGTAAACCAACGATCACGATCTGAATCTGCAGTAATTGTTTCAATTGTTTGACCGGTGTGATGAGCGATGAGTTCTGCCATCTTGCGCTTAGTAAATCCAATTTGCTCTGCCTGAATCTTGATATCTGTTGCTGTACCACCGATTCCAGATGATGGCTGGTGCATCATGATGCGAGCATGTGGAAGCGCATAACGCTTTCCGGCTGCACCTGAACATAGTAAGAATTGGCCCATCGATGCAGCAAGGCCCATTCCAACTGTTGCGACATCGTTCTGCACATATTGCATGGTGTCGTAGATCGCCATACCTGCAGTGACAGAGCCACCAGGTGAGTTGACGTACAAGAAGATATCTTTCTTTGAATCTTCAGCTGCAAGGAGAAGAATCTGCGCTGCAATTGCATTGGCCATTGAGTCTTCAACGACTGAGCCAAGGAA
>CAXNHI010000071.1:0-4782 GCA_964202195.1 Candidatus Planktophila sp.
TCGTGGACCTGCATATCGATCCACATATGCCACTCCATCACCATTGAGATAGAGATAGCTGGAACTGCAAAGAGAATTGCCCAGAACAACGCCAGCGCTGATTTTCTATTCTGGAGCGCAGGCCCTTGGCTATCTTCAAGAAGAGTCGCACCGTACCCAGCAGATTTAATCTTTGAAATGATTGTTTGAGTTGGCAACTCTTCCGGAGCAAGAACGTGCACAGTCTCACTAGCAAAGTTAACTGAAGCACGAACTCCAGGGACAGTGTTGAGCGCTCGTTCAACGGATGCCACACAGGAAGAACATGTCATTCCGGTGACGGAGTAGGTTGTTGCAACAAGAGTTGCCTTATCAAGGTTGATCTTGATTTCAGGCTCGCGGTGGCGCATCAAGTCGATCGAAATATCCTCAGCCACTATTTACTCCCCTGATTGAGTGCTTCAAGAATTGCGCCATGAAGCGCGCCATTTGTCGAAATCGCATTAGGGCCAAAAGGTCCATCGACTCCATCAAGTGATGTAAATCTACCGCCGGCTTCGCGAACAATGAGATCAAGGGCTGCCATATCCCAGAGTGCAAGGGAAGGTTCAATTGCGACATCTACCGCACCTTCTGCGACGAGCATATGTGACCAGAAATCACCTAAGCCGCGTGTGCGCCAAGCGCTATCCAGTAACTTTTCAAATGCTGAACGACGTGCACCCCACCCTTGAAAATCTGAATAAGCAATTGATGCATCTTTAATTGCGGAAACCTTTGATACTGCCAATTTGTGCGCCGGAGAATTGCCTTCGACAATAAATGCACCGCCACCTGCAGTTGCATACCAACGACGATAAAGCGCAGGGCAAGAGACAACACTTGTGACAACCTGTTCATTTTCAACGAGTGCAATCAACGTCGCCCATGTTGGTACACCACGGAGGAAATTCTTTGTTCCATCGATTGGATCAATAACCCAGTAACGATCTTTGCTGCCGCTGGTTCCAAATTCTTCGCCGACAACACCATCGGTTGGATACTGCGCTGCGATCGCATCAATGATTGCGCGTTCGACAGCCTTATCTGCATCCGTGACGGGTGAGTTATCTGGTTTTGTTGTGACCACAAGGTCAAGTGCGCGATATCTAGCTAATGAGATCGCATCTGCAATGTCTGCAAGGGTTAAGGCAAATGCAAGCTCTACTGAATGTGTTGAGCGGGCCATAAGGAGAGTCTATCTTTTACTAGTGCCTACTCGCCTAGCGCGGGGTTCTTATCCTTTAACTCAAGCAGTGATCTCAGACTCGTCACGCGTGTAAGGCGTTCTTCATCGATAACTCCACCGGGTTGAACCCACTCATTGAGGCGACAAGACGGTTCGTAGTGGCTGCAATTAGAGAGACATCCTTGCGTCACCTCTGCAATGTCGGCAAATGAGGCGATGATGCGATTTGAATCAAGGTGGGCCAATCCAAATGCGCGAATACCAGGTGTATCAATAATCCATCCATCATCTGCCTCGAGTGAAGATGCCAGCGGAAGTGCGATTGCACTCGATGATGTGTGTCGACCGCGACCAGTAACCACATTTACAACACCAGTAATGCGACCAGCATGGGGGACAAGTGCGTTAATAAGTGTTGATTTACCAACACCTGAATGTCCAACAAGGACAGAAGTCTTTCCGAGAAGGACCTTTCGCACCCGCTCTAAATCTTCCTCGTGTGTCTCTGCCTTTGAAGAGGATGTGAGAATTTCAACACCGAGCTTGCGATACTCCTCCACAAAATCTGGAAGAGGAGCCAAATCAGTTTTTGTCATCAGCAAGTAAGGTTTTATATTTTCGTGGAAGGCACAGACTAAGAATCGGTCGATAAGTCCTCGACGTGGTTCAGGATTTGTTACGGCCGCAACAATTACCAGCTGATCAATATTTGCAACGATGGTGCGCTCTACCTGTGCGGCATCATCAACTGTGCGACTTAAGGAATTACGACGCGGCTCGACTGCAACAATACGTGCCAGTGTTCCTTCGGTTCCGCTTACATCCCCAACGAGTTTGACGCGATCTCCAACAACAACTGACTTTGGTCCAAGCTCGCGCGCCTTCATTGCAGTGACAATTACTGCCTCATCTGAAATGCAAGTAGTTCGGCCGCGATCAACAGTTGTGACCAGAGCAAAGATTGCTCCGTCATGAGATGGTCGATCTTTACTGCGAGGACGTGTGCTCCGTGATGGGCGGATGCGCACATCTGATTCATCGTATGAATATTTACTCATCGAAGAAGGCTCGACCAGAGTCCAGGGAAATCGGGGAGCGTTTTGCGTGTGGTCGCAATGTTTTCTACAAGTACATCGCTCACAACTAAGCCAATGACAGCACCAGCCGTTGCTAAACGATGATCCTCATAGGTATGGAAAGTTCCACTGTGAAGTGCGCCCTTTGTTGGATCTATATGTAGAACGCTCTCTTCTTCAGTAACGCTTCCACCTAAACCATTGATTTCACGTGTGAGTGCAGCTAATCGATCCGTCTCATGTAAGCGCAAGTGCGCAATTCCGCGCAGATGCGATGGTGAATCAGCAAGGGCGGCCAAGGCTGCAATAGATGGTGTCAGCTCACCAACATCATGGAGATCAATATCGATTCCATGAATTGATTGCCCACCAGTTAACTTCAAGCCACCAGCAACAAATTCAATAGTTGCACCCATGCGAGTAAAGATTTCGCGCAACTGATCACCGGGCTGTGTTGTTGAACGTGGCCAATCTGCAATCGTCACGCTTCCACCACAGACCATGGCAAGAGATAAGAATGGTGCAGCATTGGAAAGATCAGGTTCGATCACAAGATCAACGCCGTGTAAGTCACCGGGTGCAACGCTCCACCGTTGTACAGCGTGATCTATCGTGACAGTTGCGCCAAAGTCACGCAACATTGCAACCGTCATGTCAATGTGTGGCATCGATGGAAGTTTGCCACCTTGATGTGTGACAGTAATTCCATTGACCATACTTGGGCCAATCAATAAAAGTGCAGATAAAAACTGACTTGATTTACTTGCATCAATGGTGATCTCTCCGCCAGGAATTGCACCCGCACCACTGATAGACATCGGCAAGCTATATCGGCCACCATGATCAATCGTGATTCCAAGCTCTTCGAGTGCGCTAATAACTGGGCTGAGTGGGCGTTCATATGATCGAGGATCTCCATCGAATGAGATCTCACCGTGCGCAAGGGCTGCAAGCGGTGGAAGAAAGCGCATTACCGTTCCCGCGTTACCAACATCAATTGTTGCCGGACCTTTGAGAGGCGCAGGAGTAACAATCCAACTTCCATCGCTTGCCTCATCAATTTTTACACCGAGGGATTGCAAGCCCGCCACCATTAATTGGCTATCACGAGAGATCAGTGGCTTACGAATTGTTGATGGGCTCTTCGCTTGGGCGGCGAGGATAAGTGCACGATTGGTTACCGACTTTGAACCCGGAATTTCGACGTGAAGATCAACAGGTACGCGGCCGCGAAAGATCGCAGGCCAGAGCGCTGTTGTCGTTGATTCCATTGTCATAGTCTACCCGCCGTAGACTTACGGGCGTGTGCGGAAGATATGCGAGAACGCAAGGTGCAGATGAGATTTTCTCTGCCTTTGATCTGCAATCAAATGAGGTAGACCAATCACTACCCCTGAATTGGAATATCGCACCAACAAATGAGATTTACATTATTCGCGGGCAACGTTCACTTGCTAGTGCATCGTGGGGGCTGATCGCTCCATGGATGAGCGATATCGCAGCAGCACGTGCATCGCAATCACATGCCATCAATGCGCGCAGTGAATCCATCCACGAAAAGCCAACATTTCGTGATGCCTTTCGCCGAACACGATGCATCGTTCCGGTTAATGGATACTACGAATGGGCAACTGCGTTAGGAAAATATCCACCTAAACAACCTTTCTACATAAGTCCTGATCCACAAATTCAGAGTCGCGCTTTTTCAGTTGCCGGAATTTGGAGTCAATGGACAAGTCCTACGGGGGAGATTGTTACAAGTGCTTCGATTATCACTCGTGAAGCAGTCGGTGAGCTCGCAACAATTCACAGTCGAATGCCCGTCATGTTGCCTGAAGATCGTTGGGATAGTTGGTTAGATCCAACTCAACGTGATCCGCTAGAAGCCCTCGAGTTGTTGCGCGTGGATAAGCCGAATTACGGTCTCAAAGCTGAGCCAGTCTCTTCTCGCGTGAATATGGTTGCAAACAATGGAGCAGATCTAATTATTCCTATTACTTTAGGTGAACCCACCACTCTCTTTTAGCTACCACTTGTTATCAGGCATTTCTAAGGAAGGTGAGATAGCCTAGAAGCGATGACATCAAAAGATCTTGTCCTAGAGAGCGCTTCCGATCGCACCATTCGGTTCGAGCGCGATGCTCTTGTGTTCATGGACCAGCTCTATGCTGCAGCACTTCGTTACACCCGCAATCCAGAAGATGCGCGCGATCTTGTTCAAGATACTTATATGAAGGCATTTACTTCATTCCACCAATTTGAAGAAGGAACAAACCTACGCGCCTGGCTCTATCGCGTGCTTACAACAACATTTATCAACTCATATCGCAAGAAACAGCGCCAACCACTGATTGCTAATAATGAGTTAGAAGATTGGCAGATTAGTCAGGCACAGAGCCATACAAGTGATCTTGGTAAGTCAGCCGAAGTTGAGGCGCTAGAAAATCTCCCAGATAGCGATATCAAGAATGCGCTACAAGAACTTCCAGAAGAATTTCG
>CAXNHI010000072.1:0-4759 GCA_964202195.1 Candidatus Planktophila sp.
GCGGCGATGATCGTGGCTGAGATCGCTCATGTGATGTGTGATTGCGTAGTCGGCTGCTGCTGCCAAGATTCCGACTTGGCGCATTCCGCCACCGTATCTCTTGCGCCACACACGAGCAGAGGCGATGCGTTCACTCGTTGAGAGCGCCATCGAACCAATCGGTGCACCTAAACCTTTAGAAAAACAGACGCTAATTGTGTCTGCAACTTTGCCGTATTCAGAAAGAGATACTCCGCTTGCTACGTGAGCATTCCAGATGCGCGCTCCATCAAGGTGGATAGCAATTCCCATTGCATGTGCCTGCTCGTAGAGTGATTTCATCTGATCAAGCGGCTGAACTGTGCCGCCACCAAAGTTATGAGAATTTTCAATTGCAATAGCTGCAGTGGAGACTAAGTATGGACCAGCGTTTGGTGTGGCGATTGCCAGCGGATCAGAGGCGTGCAATAACCCTGAGGGTGCCAGCCATGTGCGCGTAGTGATTCCTGAGAATGTTGCTGCAGCACCAAGTTCAGCACGCACCACATGTGAGTTCGTCTCAGCTAGAATTTCCTGACCAGGTTGTACAAGAGTGCGCATCATCAATTGATTGGCTAATGAGCCGGTCGGTGTAAAGAGACCAGCTTCTTTACCAAAGAGTGCGGCAACTCGCTCTTCGAGTGCATTTACTGTGGGGTCATCACCGTAGACATCATCTCCAACTGGCGCGCCTGCAATGACTTCACGCATCGCCGCAGAGGGAACTGTGACCGTATCTGAACGAAGATCAATCATTGGTAGGTTCCTTTACGACGATGAGGTACATCGCGGTGAGCAAGATAATTCCACCGAGTGCTACCTGGATACTCATTGTCTCGCGTCCGATAGTGATTGCAAAGAGAGCGGCAAAGACAACTTCCAAGGTCAAAATAACTGCCACCTTTGTAGAATCAATGTGAGCCTGAGCCCAGGTTTGCACAATGAAGCCAAAAGCTGTGCAGACGATCGCGGTGAAGATGACAACTGCCCACACACCGTAATCAGGTGGCGCTTGGTAACCCTCAGCAAAAGCAAATCCTCCAGTAAGAACTGTCACAGCAAAGAGTTGCACTGTGGTCATGGCGTAGACATCTCGCCCAGCACTCCACTGGCCGAGGGCGACAATGTGTGCACCAAATGCGATTGCACAGAGCAGAACGAGAAATTCTCCAAAGCCCATAGACCATCCACGTAGAGAGAGAAGAGCAAGTCCGACGGTGGCAAGTGCCACACATCCCCAGGTGAATAATGAGATTTTCTTCTTCAAGAAAAGAGCTGATATCAGCGGCGTTGCAACGACATAGAGCCCTGTAACAAAGCCTGTAATCGCAGCACTTGTTCTAGCGAGGCCCTCTGTCTGCAATATGTAGCCCGCACCAAGAAGTAGCCCTGCTGCAAATGCTTTAATGAAGAGTTCTTTGGTGATTTGGCGAAAGACTGTAGGCCTAAATGCAACAAGAAAAATCACTGCACAGATAAATCGAGTAAAGAGAAAGCTATTAACGCTCTGGCGCTCAATCGAATCTTTCATAATCACAAATGCCAGACCCCAAGAGGCTGCCAACAAGATCAGAGCGATGGGGGCAAGGCGCATTCGCCCAGCATGAGTTTTCATCATGGTGAAGCCTTAGCCCTTTCGCAACTTCTTTAAGAGAGCGATCTCTTTTCCATGCTCTGGTTCCATCCCTGGAGTTTCAAGAATGAGTGGAGCGTTAACGACTGCAGGATGTGCCAACAACTCTTTAAATGGATCGGTACCGATAAAGCCTTCTCCGATATTTTGATGACGGTCTTTGAGTGCACCACAGACATCCATCGAGTCATTGGCGTGAATCAATTGGATACGTTCCGCGCCGGCAACTTCTACGAGTAAATCGAGGGTCTCTTTCATTCCACCCTTTTTTGCAATGTCATGACCTGCGGCAAAGACATGACACGTATCAAGACAAATACCAACTTTTGGATGATATTCAAGTGCTTTAAGGTAGTGCTCTAAATCTTCTAAACGTTTAACCAAGGATTGACCTTGTCCAGCTGTGGGTTCAAGGAGTAGATAAGGAGCATCACTTGAAAGGGCATTGAGAATGGGCATCATTCCTTCGTGAATTTGCTTCCAAGCACTCTCTATAAAATCTTCGTTTACTGCAGATCCTGTGTGTACGACAACTCCCAACGCGCCAATTTCTTGACCGCGCTTGAGTGAGTATGCAGTCGATGCTAAAGAATTCTTGTACGTGCCTTCAGTAGGTGAACCTAAATTAATGAGGAAGGGAGCGTGTACGTAGACTTCCAGATCTAACTCATCAGCTCTTTCGCGAAAGAGCGCATCGGCTTCATGATTTGTCTCTGGCATTGCCCATCCGCGTGGGTTAGATGTAAAAACTTGGATTGCTTCGGCCTCAGTGATGCGTGCATATTCAATAGAGCGCTTAGCCATGCCACCGCTTGTAGGTGTGTGGGCTCCGATCCGAGGCAATGCAGCTTTTGGCATTCGCCTACCCTACTGTGAGAGTAACCGTACTTCCACGTTTGACCTTGGCGTCGACCTTAGGATCTATTCCAATCACTAATTTGCCACTCTTTGTTACCTTCTTCACTACAACCTTTAAACCTAAATCTTCAAGAAGTGCGGTTGCACGTGCCTGCGTGAAGCGCATCACGTTAGGGATATAGACGAAGGCCGAACCTTTGGAGACAAATATTTCTACTGCGGCGCCTTTCGGAAGTGGTGCGCCTGCCGCCGGATTTTGCGAAATCACTTCACCAGGCATGACTTTCTCATCAAAAGCGTATGTCACTGTTACGTTAAATCCAGCATCAGTTAATTCATTGAGTGCTTGTTCACCATTTGTTCCGACAAAAGGAGCAAGGCTAAAAGTTTCTACACCTTTACTGACGACTATATCTATCAAAGTATCTCGCTTCACACGCGTCCCTTGTGCTGGATTTGAAGAGATAACAAATCCCTGAGGAAATTTAGCGTTGAAAACTTCAGTAATCTCGCCAACCTTAAGTGGAGATTTTGCTAAGAGATTGAGAGCTGCTTCAGGAGTAAGGCTGATAAGAGCGGGGATGGTGTAACGCTCCGCTCCCTTTGATACAACAAGATTTACAGTTCCGCCTGGCGCTATCGAATCTCCGGCGAATGGATCAGTAGAAATTACGCGGCCTTTTGAAATATCCTCATCAAATCGTTCTTCAACAATTGCTGTAGTTAAGCCAAGAGCGACGAGCGTGGAATTAGCTTGTTCTGTCGTAGCCCCGACAACCGAAGGAAACTTCACTGATGCCCCTGGGCCGATGAGCACCCACCATGTTGTAATTCCTAGAAGCACTGCAAGTCCTGCAGCGATCCAGCGATTGCGGCGAACTCGCTTACTTACCTTCTTACGCTCCCTCACCTGCACGGTGGTCTCTTTTGCAGCGACAGATGGAAGTGTCAGTGAGATTTTTTCTGTGATCTGAGTAAATTTTCCACGAGATTTCTTCTTTACTTTTTCTCTCATTGGCGCGATAGGAATATCTAGTTCAAGACTCAGTTGAGGTGCCGATGGATTGAGCGCCTGCGAAATTGCAAGAAGTTGGCTGTGGAAAATCTGACAATCGCGGGGACGCTCATCCGGATCGACACTTGTCGCAGCAAAAATTAGATCATCCAGTTCCTTAGGAAAATCTGGAATAAGTGAGCTGATTCGAGGTACCCGTGAATTCACATGCATAAATGCAATTTGGATGGGCTCATCACCTTCGAAAGGTTTGGTTCCAGTAAAAATCTCAAATGCAGTAATCGCAGCCGAATAGACATCACTCCGTGAATCTGCAATTCCTCGTGAGACTTGTTCGGGGGATAGGTAGGAGACGCTTCCCAGGATGACACTTGATTCGGCCGTCATTGTGCTGCCGATCATCGCGCCCTTTGCAAGACCGAAATCTGTGATCTTTATTCGACCCTCTTTAGATACGAGAATATTTTCTGGCTTTACATCTCTATGAACAATTCCTAAACGATGTGCCGCACCGAGTGCACTCAGAACTGGAAGCAAGAACTTGATTCCATCTGTAACGGGTATGGCGCCTCGCTCATTGAGATACTCACGCAAGGTGTGCCCGTCGACTAGCTCCATCACAATAAAAACTGCAGGAATTCCACTTTGGTTCCAGCCCTGATCTTGCACAGCGACAATATTGGGATGGCTCAGCGCTGCTGCAGCCTTTGCTTCACGGATAAAACGTTCAACAAATTGCTCGTCCTGAGCAAGATGGGCGTGCATAATTTTGACTGCCACTCGTCGATCAAGGCGCGTGTCTATAGCCTCATAGATTGTCGCCATTCCTCCAGCATCCATCTGGCGTAAGAGCTGATAGCGACCATCGATGAGGTTGCCAGTGAGGTCGGACATAGTTGAATTTTAGGTTGAAAGAAGGAATTCGCAGCGCTCTTTCGTCCTATCTGCTGCAAAGTGTTGCTCTTGCATCACAAGCCATTGCGTCATTTCTCGGGAAATTTTCTCACCATCTCGATCGATCACTCTTTGATATCCGATGAGTGGATCCAGGTCGAGCCAGATCGAGGTCGCAAAGCTTTCTTCGATTGCAATCTGCGCGCTGGCAACACCTTCAAGAATAAGTAAGTGGGTGGATGGGTGAGATTTTGGATCGGCAAATTCATTGGCCGCCCAGTTAAAAGATGAATAGAGCAACGGTTTCTTCGCCTTGTGGCATGAGGTGATCCAAGTCAGCG
>CAXNHI010000073.1:0-4757 GCA_964202195.1 Candidatus Planktophila sp.
AGTGATCGTCGGTTGGGTCTCAACAGCACTTGCTTGGATTTTCTTGATTGGATTTATTGCGTTGATTGCGGGAGCTGTATCAGCGACAGATTCATCGTGGTGGGATGACTTGATGAACGAGATAGATCAGAATTACAACAGCTACTAAATCGGTAGGTAAAACTTACGTAGCCCCGAAGGGATTCGAACCCTCGTAGCTGGCTTGAGAAGCCAGAGTCCTAGGCCGCTAGACGACGGGGCCCTAGTTATTTACTGCTCTAAATCTTTACTTCTTTACTGCTGGTACTGCGCTGGGGTACCAGGACTCGAACCTAGACTTACTGAACCAGAATCAGCAGGGCTGCCAATTACCCCATACCCCAAAAGGCGTGAACCTTATGTGGGAGAAGTTTACCCCACGCTCTAGAGCGAAATTGCCCCAGCAATTCTGGCAAGACAGGCATCTTTGCCCAGTAATTCCATTGATTCAAAGAGGGGTGGAGAGATGGTGCTGCCAGTGGCGGCAATTCGTAGAGCGGTAAAAGCGATGCGTGGCTTAAGGCCCATCTCTTCAATCAGAGATGCACGAAGGGCGGCCTCGATCGATGCGTGATCCCATTTTGAAAGTGGAGTTAGCTCTGCAAGTGATCGCTTCAAGATCTCTTTGGATCCATCATCTGAAATCTTGAAAACACTCTCTGCTTCAACGGCAAATTTTGTAGTAAATAAGAATGCCAGCATCTTTGGAACTTCACTTAAGGTGACGATGCGCTCTTGGATGATTGGTAGGGCTGCCTTAACGAGTGCGATTTCAGCATCAGTACCAGTGATGACGCCAGCATCTTTAAGGAATGGCAAGGACCAGCTTAGGAATTCATCGAGTGTGAGCGCGCGAATCTTGTCGCCGTTAATCGCCTCAAGCTTTTTCATATCAAAACGTGCAGGAGAAGAGTGGACTTTCTCAACGGTAAATAGTTCGCAGAGCTCTTTCATCGTGATGTTCTCGACATCATCCCCCGGTGACCAACCAAGGAGAGCAAGATAGTTACAGATTGCCTCAGGCAAGTAACCCATCTGGCGATACCACGCGATTGAAACCTCGCCATTGCGCTTAGATAACTTCGCATTATCTTGACCCATCACAAAGGGAAGATGGGCAAAGACTGGATAATCCTCGAGTGCAACGCCCATAGCTTGATAGACGCGAATCTGACGAGGAGTTGAAGATAAAAGATCTTCGCCGCGTAAAACGTGGGTGACCTTCATCAATACATCATCGACAGCAACTGCCAGCGTGTAGAGAGGCGATCCATCGGCACGGACGAGAACGAAATCTGGAACGAAATTGTGATCGAAGGTAACTTCCCCGCGAATCTCATCTCTAAATGTTGTGCTGCCATCAGGCATGCGCATGCGAACAACAGCTTCGCGTCCCTGTGCTTTATAGGCTGCAATCTGATCAGAAGTGAGCTCGCGGCAGTGTCCGTTGTAACCCGGTGCCACGTTGGCTTTACGTTGCGCTTCGCGAACAGCCTCTAACTCATCCGATGAGCAGTAGCAGTGATAAGCATCTTTGTTATCAAGAAATGTCTGTGCCCACTTTGCATAGATATCTAAACGCTGTGATTGCAGGTATGGCCCATTTTCGCCACCGACTTCAGGACCCTCATCCCAATCAAGTCCGAGCCATTTGAGAGTATCGATCGCTGCCTGAATGTATTCATCGGTAACGCGAGTGGTATCGGTATCTTCGATACGGAATAAGAATGTTCCGCCAGTGTGACGGGCATAGGCCCAATCAAAGAGTGCGGTACGGATATTTCCGACGTGCAAGTCTCCGGTCGGAGATGGTGCAAAGCGAACCTTTACTTTTTTGGCACTCATGGTTGCGCACTCACTCTATTTGTTAGTTGGCCGAGGCCTTCGATGGATACAGCAATCGTAGATTTAGCCGGCATCGGTCCGATTCCAGCTGGAGTTCCTGTGATGATGACATCTCCTGGAAGAAGTGTCATGACCTGAGAAACAAAGTGAATAATCTCTGGGACTTTAAAGATCATGTCATTCAAGTGAGCATCTTGCTTGATCTCACCGTTAAGAGTTGCGATGATGCGCTGGGTGCCAGGTACAAAGTCGGTTTCGATCCATGGTCCTAGTGGGCAGAATGTGTCAAAACCCTTGGCGCGAGTCCACTGCCCATCTTTCTTCTGTATTTCGCGACATGTCACATCATTTGCTAGCGTGTATCCAAAGATCACATCATTGACTTTTTCTTTAGGAACATCTTTGCAGAGACGCCCGATAACAATTGCGAGCTCTGCTTCGTAATCAATTGTTGGTGCCATCGCAGGCCAGACGATTGTGTCGCCAGGACCGATGATGGTGGTGTTTGCTTTGAGAAAGATAATTGGTTCATCTGGAACAACGCTGCCCATTTCGGCGGCGTGATCAGCATAGTTTTTACCGATTGCAACGACCTTGCTGCGAGGAATAACAGGTGCAAGCAGGCGGACCTTGGTGAGTTCAATGCGTGCTGCAGTCTTTACGATCCCTTGATAGATCGGATCTCCATCGATAATCGTGATGAGGTTATCTTCATCGAGGATGCCAAAGAGAGGGTCGGTACCCAACCCTGCATCTGGACCTGGAGAGAAGCGAACAATGCGCATTGGGCTATCTTAGCGCAGCGATTACACCTGACTCATCAATATGAAAGATCGTAGCTGCAGGTGAATGTGTGGTGATGACGCTGGTATCACCCGATGCAACACCAGCAATTACGACACCTTCGATACCTGAAATCTGAGATGCCATCGCAACGGTAAATACTGCTTGGATCGCATCGAGGGTAAGTGATGGTGATGTAACCGCAATCGCAACGTAGGTGCGACCTGTTGAATCACGCAAGGCAGCAGCTTGTGTTGCTCCGGTGCGCTTTAAAGTCGAAGTTGCAAGCGTTGCAAGCTTCTGATCTTCTGCGTTGTCAAAGCTATTCATAGTTATTACTCGTTGTTTTCAATTTCTTCACTACGTTCGATAATGACAGAGCTAATACGACGACGGCGACCGACTGGGCGCTCTGAAGTAATCTTCCAGCCCTTTAAGGTGATGGTAGATCCCGCAATTGGAACACGACCAAGCTTCTGTGCCATCAAGCCACCGATGGTGTCGACATCTTCTGAATCAGCGTCATCGAAATCGATCTTGAGTTCATCTGCTAAATCTTCAATATGTAGGGTTGCTTTAGCACGTGCTTTATCGTCAGCGATCCACGTAAATGCTTCTACGCCATCATCGAATTCATCCGCAATCTCGCCAACGATCTCTTCAATGATGTCTTCGATAGTGATAATTCCTGCAGTGCCGCCGTACTCATCAACAACGATCGCTAAGTGGATTTGATCGCGCTGCATCTCTTTAAGAAGCTCTGCAGCGATCTTGATCTCAGGAACAAAGACTGCAGGACGCATGAGACCGCCAACGTTTTCAGTCGTCTCTGCCTCATGGTGATCGAGTGCGCGCTTTGCTAAATCTTTAACGTATGCAATACCAATGATGTTATCGAGGTTCTCCCCCACAACAGGTACGCGTGAATATCCAGAGCGAAGTGCTAATGAGAGAGCTTGACGAAGGGTCTTATCTGCTTCGATCCAGACCATATCGGTGCGATGGACCATGAGCTCGCGGACCAATGTGTCGCCGAGTTCAAATACTGAGTGGATCATCTCGTGCTCATCTGATTCCACTAGGCCACGTTCGTGTGCCTGATCTACAAGATCACGGAGCTCAGCTTCGTTGGTAAATGGGCCTGATCTAAATCCTTTACCTGGCGTAATCGCATTACCAACTGCGATAAGTAACTTGGTTACTGGCCCCAAGATCACAGCTAAAAATGCAGAGACAACAATGCCGGCACGAGCCCAACGATGTGGATTTTGGCGACCCATAGTGCGCGGGCCAACACCGATTACAACGTATGAGAGAACAACCATGATGATGACTGTGTAGAGATAGGCATAACCGGTTGTGTATGCCTGTTGTAGTAAGCGAAGAATTAATACAGCTGCTGTGAATTCACAGACCTTACGAACGAGCAATATTACGTTCAGGAATCGTGCGGGTTGGGCAGAGTACTTCTTGAGTAAGTGTCCTCCGCGCTTTGATTCGAGTTCTTCAATCAGAACGCGAGAAATCGAGGTCAGCGCTGATTCAGAGGCAGCGAGAAATCCTGCAAATCCAATAAGAGCGATAATCGGTAGAACCGATAAAACGTCCACTAGGACTCTCCCCATTCCTTCACTAATTTTTCCTGCAGAGCAAACATAACTTTTTCATCCGCCGTATTTGCGTGGTCATATCCAAGAATATGCAATAAACCGTGCGCTGCCAAAATGAAAATCTCATGATTGACTGAATGACCCGCACTCGCTGCTTGTTGTGCTGCAACGGTGGGACAGATCACGATATCGCCCAGAGTTGCTGCCTCTCCCACACTTTCTGGCATATCCATTGGAAATGAAAGCACATCGGTAGGTCCTGGTTCATCCATCCACTTGATGTGCAGCTCTGTCATCTCGGCTTCATCTACAAAGGTAAGGCTGACTTCGCACTCGGCGTTTAAGTTGAGTTCTCCCAATGAGAATTGGATAAGAGAGGTTACTTCATCGCTTGGAACAAGTTCTCCTGAGCGATTGTTTGATTCAATCGTCATGTATGTATCAGCTATTTCGAATATTTCGTGGGACTTGCACAGCCCTATCAAAGGCATCGTATGCCTT
>CAXNHI010000074.1:0-4732 GCA_964202195.1 Candidatus Planktophila sp.
TTAGATAACGAACAATCTCCCCACCAGAAACCTAAAAGGTGTAAGCGAACAAGAAGGAGGGCAAGGGCATTGGCCATCAAAGTAATATCTTGCGCCGTGACATCTTTACCGCTGAGCAAAACTCGATACGGAAGTGAGAATGGGAGAAAACGTGTTGCTAGCGCACAGGGAAGTTCTTCACCAAGCTCATCAGTACGCCCCTCGATCACCGCTATCGGTTCAACGCTCGGTGCGCCAAGATGGGCAAGTTCACGCAAAGCTTTATATTCACGATTGGCAAACTCCGAGACAGTCTCTTTAACTGCATAGACTTCAGAGTCTGGGTCTTCGGTGGAATGTACAAGTCGGACAATATGTCTAGAGATACCGCGCTTTTCGGTAAGACTGGGATCTTCGGGCCATTCCTCGAGGCTGATCTGCCACGGCAATCCTGAGACGGATGCGATCTCTTCACCAAGACCGGTAATTCGCAGCGCCATGCATGAATTCTCTCATCAACTAGGTGTGAAAGCCTGATCTAACAAGCTCTCGCACTTAGAATGGAGATATGTCACAGCAAAAGCGAGAAGAATTTGGCATCGCAGGCGCACCTATCAATAGAACTAACCCTTTCTATTTTGGTTTTGTTGCAGCTCTCGGTGCGCTGGCAGCAATCGTTCTCTTGAGAGCACTTGCAAGTGCAAGCCAGATATTCATCATTATTTTACTCGCTCTCTATCTGGCTATGGGCTTAAATCCAGCAGTTGAAGCTTTAAGGAAACGTGGTCTCTCGCGAGTAAGTGCAGTTGCTGCAATTTTTGTCGCAGTTCTAGCCTTCGTTGCATTCTTTATTGCCGTTGTTATTCCTCCGGTTATTTCACAAGGAAGTTCGCTGATTAATTCAGCACCGGGATTATTGAAAGATCTTGAAGGCCATCCACTTATTGCAGATCTCAACTCACAGTTTGGCATCATCGATACTCTTCAAACCAAGTTAGCAGAAGTCACCTCTGATGGAACTCTGATTATCTCTGCTTTCGGTGGAGTAATCGGTGTAGGAAAGACAGTCTTATCCGGTGCATTTACTGGAATTACTGTACTGATTCTTACCCTTTATTTTATAATTGGATTGCCACAAGCAACTAACTTCGGAATGCGCTTTGTACCAGCAACCCGTCGCGAGCGTGTCTCAAAGTTAACCTTTGCCATCATCGCTCGAGTAGGTTCATTTGTTGGAAGTCAGATCGCGATCGCTTTTATGGCATCAATCTTTGTACTCATTCTTAGCTTTGTTTTAGGGCTTCCATCGCCTTTTGCTATCGCGATGATCGTCCTGGTCTGTGGTTTTATTCCACTAATTGGCCATTATATCGGCAGCACAATCGTCACTCTGATTGCTCTGACACAATCACTGCTCTACGGTGTCATAGCTCTCGTTGCCTACATTGTCTATGTGCAGATCGAAAACTATGTAGTAACCCCACGAATCATGAAGCGCGCACTCAATGTTCCTGGAGCAGTAACTATTATCGCCGCCTTATTAGGAACGTCTCTTCTAGGTCTTATCGGTGGATTGTTGGCAGTGCCTATCGCTGCTTCAATTATCTTGATTTTGGAAGAAGTTCTCTTCCCGCAAACAGATAAGAACTAATCGTCGATCTCTTGCGCAAGTGGTAATCGCTCTGGGGCAATAACTCGAGTGATTTCAGTAAGTACACGATGGACGGCAGGCTCTCCTACCCACAAGTGTTTTCCTCCATCGACTGCGATCAACTTCATATGTTTAATCTTTGCAAATCTTATTCGAGCTTCGTCTGGGCGTAGATAGTCATCAAATTCTGGAATCAGTGCTGTAAATGTTCGCGGATCATCTACCCAGAAATCTAGATCAGATTCGACACAATACTTAAGTGGTGGACTCAAGAGAATAAGACCTTTAATCCGTGAATCACGTGCGTGACGAATTGCTAAATCTGTGCCAAATGACCAACCACAAACCCATAGCTCTGCAATTTTTAGCGTATCAAAACAGTAAGTGATCATCGCCTCTACATCGAATTTTTCACTATCTCCATTGTCATAAACACCCGTACTCGTGCCCGCTTCACTAGAAGTTCCACGAGTATTAAAACGAACGATGGTGATTCCTGTCATTGCAGGAAGTCTGTTAGCAGCCTTTTTAAAGATATGTGAATCCATCATTCCCCCACCCGCTGGGTTGGGATGAAGCATCAAGATTGCTGGTGAAGCTTTCTCATCAATCGGTGCGGCAACTTCGCCAACTAAAGTCTGACCGTCGGCTGTTGTCACGGTAAATGGGGTACGAATTGCAGGCAACACTGTGCTGGGACGAATTGGTTGCGACATAGCGTTTTCCTAAAAATTCTTTGGTCTGCGATGATGACGCTTACTCCAGCAGATGTTATGCCAGTGTCTACGTAGATCTTCTTCGCCATCACGCCACGCAACTGTATGTGGAGTTGCCATCGGAATAAGTTGATCACACCCTGGACAGCGATAAGGTTTATTGGCAGCTGATCCTGTGAGTTGTCTAACAACCCACAAGCCATCCTCATCTTCCACAAAACTTTGATTTGAGGGATTTATCTCACGGTTCTCATCATCGCCGCCTGACTTACGATTCTTCGGATAGTTGCGGCGCGGACTCATATTCTATTTTCTCGCACTTTTACTCCCAATGTGGCACAGTTACACTTATGAAGCATGTGATTGCGGTCAAAGGCCTCAAGAAATTCTATGGAGAGCTCGCCGCAGTCAATGGAGTCGATCTCAGCGTTGAACAGGGTGAAATATTCGCCCTTTTGGGACCGAATGGCGCAGGAAAGTCGACCACTGTCGAGATCCTTGAAGGTTTTAGAAGTCGTGATGGTGGGGATGTAAAGGTTTTAGATACCGATCCAGCTATCGGTGGACTCTCTGCACGTCAGTGGCGCAATCGAATTGGAATAGTTCTTCAATCAAGTAACGATGCGGGCGACCTGACTGTGGCTGAGAGTATTAAACATTTTTCACATTACTACTCCAATCCACGCGAGCCAGAGGAAGTAATTGATGCTGTTGGATTGCGCGAGAAGCAAGGTGCACTTGTTCGCACTCTTTCAGGCGGCCAACGTCGACGTTTAGATGTCGCTCTCGGCATTATCGGCAATCCAGAACTTCTCTTTCTTGATGAGCCGACTACAGGATTTGATCCCAAAGCTCGTCGTGATTTCTGGTCTCTGATTCGTACCCTTAAGGGTGAAGGTCGCACCATCTTGCTCACTACGCATTACTTAGATGAGGCCGAAGCTCTTGCAGATCGTGTGGCAGTCATTAAGAAGGGGCAGATCATCGAAGTCTCTACCCCTGCCGAACTTGGCGGACGTGCAACTTCACTTGCTCAGGTCTCATGGCGCGAAGATGGCATAGTCAAGGTCGAGAAGGCTCATAACCCAACAGCTTTTGTGGCAGAGCTATCTGCGCGCTTTGGTGGAGAAGTACCAGAGCTTATTGTTAAGCGTGCCACCCTTGAAGATATTTACCTTGAAATGATTGGGGGCGAAGATGAGTAAGAAAATAGATCACACTCCCTCAACTTTGACTCTTGGTCTCTTGCGAGGCAATATTGAGATCAGACAATTTATGCGTCAACGTGAATCTGTCGTCTTTACCATCGCATTTCCATTAATTCTCTTGGCAATCTTTGGTTCTGTATTTTCAGAATCGATCGCACCGGGTGTCACATTTAGCCAATATTTTGTAGCAGGAATGATCGCATCCGGCCTAGTAAATTCAGGTTTTCAGAATCTTGCCATCATGATTCCGATCGAACGTGAATTCGGATCACTGAAACGATTACGTGGCACTCCTATGGCTGCGACAAGCTACTTTATTGGAAAATCAATACTTGTTTTTGCCACCATGATTATTCAGGTGATCCTCTTGCTCGTAGCAGGAGTCGTCTTCTTCGGCGTTGATCTACCGACTGATCCATATAAGTGGTTCACCTTTACATGGCTCATTATTTGGGGAAGTGCGGCATCGACAACCCTCGGAATCGCATTCTCTGCCATTCCAAAGAGCGGACGTGGGGCATCAGCAGTCGTATCCCCTGTTGTGATTGTTCTTCAATTTATCAGCGGAGTCTTCTTTATCTTTACTCAGCTCCCGGCTTGGATGCAACAAGTAGGCGCGATCTTCCCTCTCAAGTGGATGACGCAAGCAATGCGCTCCGTCTTCCTCCCTGACTCATTTGCTGCACAAGAAGTTGCCGGTCAATGGGAAATTGGTAAATCTTTCGCGGTAATTTCCATCTGGCTTGTGATTGGTCTCGTATTCTCACTTCGCACATTTAGGTGGAGTGATCGATGAGACGCGCAGCACTAATTTTTGGGCTCGTTCTTGCACTTATTCCAGCGCAGGCGATAGCTGCAACTAAGACACCAACTCCGACGCCTAAAGCCACAGTCAAAGCGACAGCTAAGGCGACCGTAAAAGCCGCTCCAACGCCAACTCCAAAAGCAACTGCTACTAAGAAGGCAACACCGACGAAGAAACCACCGGTAAAGAAGAAGCGAAATCCCATAGCGCCATCTCCATCACCGAAGTGGCCACCGCTTGGATTTAAGGTAATGGATGATATTTACTACCGAACACCATCTGTAGAAGTGATGATGAATGTGGCTGCTGACCTTACTCCTACGGCTAAGGCGTTAGCTAAAGCGATCGCAGTATGCAAAGAGTTCTCATGTGG
>CAXNHI010000075.1:0-4660 GCA_964202195.1 Candidatus Planktophila sp.
GACATGAAGCGCAGCCGTTCTAGTCCATCAATGGCTGCGACCTCTTTTAGAATCTTTGCAAAAGCGCCTCGTTCACCTAGCCCAACGCCATAAGCATTTACGTTCTGCCCCAATAAAGTTATTTCGATAACTCCCTGCTCAACGAGAGCGCGTACTTCAGCAAGTACATCGGCCATTGGACGATCTTTTTCAATGCCTCGAAGTGCCGGGACGATGCAGAAAGTACAGGTGTTATTGCAACCAACTGAGATAGAAACCCACGAGGAGAATGCGGAGAATCTCCGAGCAGGAAGTGTCGATGGGAAGTGTTCGAGCGATTCAAGGATTTCAATCTGTGATTCCTCTTCAATGCGTGCTCTCTCCAATAAAACCGGCAAGGAACCAACGTTATGCGTACCGAAAACGACATCAACATAGGGGGCTTTCTTGAGAATGATCGCCTGATCTTTCTGGGCAAGACATCCACCTACTGCAATCTGCATAGAAGGGTTTGCCTTCTTAATGGGTGCAAGGAAAGAGAGATTTCCATAAAGTTTATTATCAGCATTTTCACGAACTGCGCAGGTATTAAAGACGACAATATCTGCCTGTATACCTGATTCGGCTGGAATAAATCCTGCTTCATCGAGTAATCCCGCAATTCGTTCAGAATCATGGACATTCATCTGGCAGCCGTAAGTTTCGACTGTATACGTTCGTGACATAAGAGCTGCTCTAAATATCTAGAATTTTGTAAGAAAGATCTGCGCGATTAACCACGAGCATCTTGCCAGTAGTCAATGGAGTCCAATCATCATGGCCCCATCCAGTTGATGCCACCTTGATTGCGCCATCTTCCTTAGTAAAGCGAAGTTCGTAGTGGAATGGAACTGTCCATTCACTCTGCTCTGCCACGTTGAATTGGCAGACTGCGATCAAGAAATCTGGTGTGAGAGTTATTGAGTTAATGGCCGAATAATCAGCGGTGCTTGCAATTTCCTTTACTGTGGCAGCGATCGCTTCAATGAGTCCCACCTTCTTCGCCGCAGTTAAGATCGCAAAGAAATAACGCTCACTATCAGTTGTTGAGGTGAGCTCTCCCATGAGGTCAGCATCTACGAGGTGTTCGATACTTGATGCTGGTCGAATCGTTCCATTATGCATAAAGGAGATATCACCATGTATAAATGGGTGATTATTAGATAAATCGATAGCCAAGCCTTTGGATGCAAGGCGCAGGTGAACTAGCGCTCCATCAGTGGGTTTAGTTGAAGCAACTTCTGCAAAAAGTGAGCTTTCAACAGCTGGTGCTAAATCACGTTCCCGCTCTTGTACTCCGCCAATCGATGCACATGTTGTTACTCCCCAACCATGTTTATGTTCTTTGGAGAGCTCTACAAAATCTGAGAGCGTCGGACCCACGATTGTTGCAAGGGTCGAAGGTTCACTTGAGGCATAGGCTAATAATCTGCACATGGCGGTAATCTACCTTGGAATGCGAATTGGTTCCTGCCCACGAGCGATCAGACGCTCAAAATGTATCTCTCGCTTTTCGCTAAATCGCTCGGCATCGGCACTTGCGGTCTTTATAAAGGCGGCAAGCTCTTCACGGGCAACCAGGCCATCTCCTGAGAGATCTGTACGTTCAAAGACATTCCATGCACGCAAGACCGGAGCAATTACTTCATCAAGGTGCTGTTGAAGATCGTAAATTCCGGCCAGTGCAATCTGAACGGCCTTGCGACCAAAGCCCGGCATATTTGCGCCTGGCATATCAAAGTTTGTAACGACATCAGCGATTGCTCTCATTGCGGCATTTGGCTCGAGTTCAAGTGCGGTACCTAAAAGGTTGCGGTAAAAAATCATATGTAGATTTTCATCAAGTGCCACACGCTGCATCATCGACTCAGCAATCGGATCATTAGAGAGTTTGCCAGTATTGCGGTGTGAGATACGAGTAGCTAATTCTTGGAAAGAAACATAGGCAACGGTGTGCAACATGTCGTTCTCGTAAGGAGTCTGATATCCCAAAGACATATGGGCCATACGAAGATCTTCTAGTACGTAAGGATCTACTCCGCGCGTTGCCATGAGGTAATCACGAATTACAATCGCGTGTCGAGCCTCTTCTGCAGTCCATCGCTCAATCCAATTTCCCCACGCGCCATCGCGGCCCATAGAGATTGCAATTTCAGTGTGATAGCTCGGCAAATTATCTTCGGTGAGAAGATTAAGTATCAACGAATCCTGTGCCACTGGAGTCAGGCGTGAATCTTTAGCTTCCCATGCATCGCCATTAAGAGGACCTGCAAAGTCGCGACCTTCTGACCATGGGACATACTCATGCGGATACCAATTCTTTTGAACGCTTAAATGGCGACTGAGTTCGACTTCGACGGCAGGTTCTAGATCGCGGATGAGACGCGATTGGATCGCTGCAGAATCATAAGTCATGGGAGAACGCTACGGTAGAGAGTGTGTTACCGACTAGTTGGAATTGGTGTTTTTGCGTTCCTGCGCCTGTGATGCACGCCATGTGGCGATCGCTCCATGATTTCCACTGAGCAGAATGGGTGGAACTTCTAACCCTCTCCACTCTTGCGGACGTGTGAAGTTGGGATATTCGAGGTAACCCTCTTCATTATGTGACTCTTCAGCAAGAGATAGTGGATTTCCAAGTACTCCAGGAATAAGTCGCGTAATTGCTTCGATCATGACCATAGAAGCAACCTCACCCCCTCCGAGTACATAATCTCCAATTGAGACTTCGCGCACTTGAATATTTCGCTGCTGATATTCAGGTTGGCTGTAATGAATACGTACTCTGTCATCAATACCTTCATAGCGACCACACGCAAAAATAAGGTGTGGCGCACGTGAAAGTTCTTCTGCCATCTCCTGGTTAAATCGTCGTCCAGCTGGAGTTAATACAATTAAAATCGCTCCATCATCAATGACGGAATCGATGGCTTTACCCCACACATCTGCCAACATCACCATTCCAGCACCACCACCATACGGAGTGTCATCAACTGTGTGGTGTGTATCTGAAGTCTGCGACCTAAGATCATGGACGTTTACAGAAAGTAATCCTCCATCTTGGGCTTTGCCCAAGAGAGAGAGTTGTAATGGCGCAAAGTAGTCAGGAAAGATTGTGATTGCATCAATTCTCATGACATCTGCCCATCGATAATCGGTGGAATAACTGTAAGTCTTTTCCCTGCGATATCAACGACCGGGACAAGGACCCGCACGAATGGAATGAGTACTTCCCCGCTCTCGCCCTGAATAACAAGCACATCTTGACCAGGAAGATTAAGAACATCACTAACTTCGCCCAATATGCTTCCATCTTCTAACTCTGCTCGACAACCAATAAGTTGAAGTACGTGATAATCATCCTCATCCTCTCCAGGTGCATCGATATCTACATCGGCGTATAGAAGTACATCACGTAATTTTTCGACTGTGTTTCGATCTGTGTAACCCACAAAAGAGAGTAAAAGAATTCCGTTGTGGACGCGCACAGAGTCAACTACAAGAGTTCCGTTGCTATCTGTTTCAAGGGCTGCACCGAGTGCAAAACGGGATGCAGCATCATCGGTGCGAACTTCGATTGTCGCCTCACCCAAGATTCCATGGGCACGACCAATGCGCCCGACATTTAGGCGCATGACATAAGTTTTCTTAACGAGCCTCGTCAGTATCGATCAGATCAACGCGAACGCTACGTCCAGCAAGAGCGCTTACCACTGTGCGAAGCGCCTTTGCTGTACGACCATTACGACCAATGACCTTACCGATATCTTCAGGATTGACACGAACTTCAAGAGTTGTTCCTCGACGATGTGTCTTCTCCTTGACGATGACATCCTCAGGATTATCTACAATCCCCTTAACGAGATGCTCGAGAGCTTCGTCAATCATTATTACTCAGCCGCTGCTTCTGCAGAAACTTCTGCTGCTGGAGTCTCTTCTGCAACAACTTCAGCTGGAGTTTCAACCACAGCTACTGGCTCGGACACTTCAGCGACAGCTACTGGCTCGGACACTGCAACAGGGTTTGCCTTTGCAGCAAGCTTCTCTTGCGCCTTCTTCTTCAGAGTTGTTGCGCCTTCTTTTGGCTCATCCATTGCAGATTTAACTGCAGCTTCATAGGCAACGCTCTTATGTGGCTTAGGTGTAGCAAAGCGAAGTGTTCCTTCAGTTCCTGGAAGACCCTTGAACTTCTGCCAATCGCCTGTGACCTTAAGAATTGCCTCTACAGCTTCAGATGCTTGTGCGCCAACGCCTAACCAGTAGAGAGCGCGCTCTGAGTTCACTTCAATAATCGATGGCTCTTGTCCTGGAACGTAGCGACCAATCTCTTCGATTGATAGTCCGTTACGTGCCTTACGTGAGTCTGTAACAACGATGCGATAGAACGGTGTACGAATCTTGCCCATGCGCATTAAACGAATTTTTGTAGCCAAAGCAGTGGTGCTCCTAAATAAATGTGTTCAATCTCGTAGCTGTAGCGGGGTGCCCAGCGCAAAGATCCAACGATGGATGTGGATGTTTCGGGGGTAGAGGGCCCCGTCACAGGAGGCTAATCTTGCCATGTGAGCCCCTCGATCCAAAATCAAGAGCTCTCTTCGACCGCTCTCTTGGCTGGATTTCCTGATCGTGACTTCTTTTTAGC
>CAXNHI010000076.1:0-4615 GCA_964202195.1 Candidatus Planktophila sp.
GAAATAATGAGCTGGGTACCACGCTTTCCAGAAGTGAAAGCAAATTTGGGCTTATCTAATGGCGAATTTGGCACCTACTTAAGTTTTGGTTCAGTTGGCGCTGTTCTTGCCTTGCTTTCGAGTGGTCATTTTGTTCATAAGTTTGGAGCAAGGAAAGTATTAATTATTTCAACAGTCACAATGTGTTTGGCGATTGGCGCAGTTGTTCATCTGCAATCAGCGTTAATTTTTATTATTATAAATATCATTAATGGAGCATCGATTTCATTTTTTAATACAGCGCTCAATGCTCAGGCATTTCACGCCCAAGATAGAGCTGGAGAATTGATCCTTAGTCGCCAGCATGGCTATTGGACTATCGGAGCGGTCACGACGGCAATCATTTCAGGCATATTGGTTGAGTTTGTTGGAATTGCTCTGCACATTAACGTTCTTACTCTCATTCTCTTCTTCATTATTTTATCAATCATTAAAAAACTAGGACCCGAACTCATCAAACCTAGTCCTGATGATGATAGTGATTTTGGATTTAAGGATCTCTTCACCTCATTCCGCATTGATTACTTGGTTTCAACGGCTTTGGTCTGCGGAATTATGGTTGAATTCGCCACTGCAGACTGGTCTGCAATCTATTCCAAGGAGACTATCGGCGTACGTGGATCACTTGCCACGATCCCGTACATCCTTACCTTTACCGCCATGATTGTTGGCCGTTTAGGCCAACATCGAATTACACCTTATGTCTCACTTGAACAGCAGGTCAAATTTGGCAGCGTAATTGGCGGAGTCGGATTTAGCGGATTCATCCTCGCCTCCTCATTTTTGGTAGATCACTCAAAGACTGCGGCATATATTTGTACGCTAATAGGTTTTGCTATTGGCGGATTCTTTTCGGCAATTCTTTCTCCCACACTCTTCACTGCAGCAAATAAGCGATCATCTCAGCCAAGTGCGGTAGTTTTTGCCCAGACGGGTGTAATCAATGCAATTCTTGTTTTAATCGTGAAGACAGTCATTGCTTGGACTGCTCAATTTTCTGGTTCAATCGCAATTGCAATGATAATTCCTGGCCTGATGTTGATTTCAGTAGCCTTCATGTCCCGTGTTGCAAAAGACCTTTAAACGCGCTCAAACCAGATTGTCGCAAGAGGCGGAATTCGAAGTTCTATATAAAGATCTGTATCGATATCGACAGCAAAAGATTGGTTATTTATTCCGCTACCGCCGTATGCAAGGTCATCTGTATTGAGTAGCTCGCGCCAGACCCCAGCTGTAGGCATGCGAAGACGATAACGCTCATGGGGGACCGGTGAGAAATTCGTGATGGAAACTAGCGGAGTTTGATCATCTGACCATCGAGTAAATGCCAGAGTATTTGCTGCTCCGTCATCATTGACTAGCCAACTAAATCCTTCAGGGTTTGTATCTCTCTCCCACAAAGCGGGATGACCTTTATATTCTTGGTTTATCTGCGCAACTAAATCTTGCACCTGACGGTGTTCATCGTATTCGGTGAGATACCACTGAAGGCCGGCGCTCTCACTCCATTCATCATTTTGTGCAAACTCACTTCCCATGAAGAGAAGTTTCTTTCCTGGGTGTGCCCACATATATCCATAGAGTGCGCGCAAGGTGGCAACTTTCTGCCAGCGATCTCCCGGGAATTTATTTACCAGCTGACCTTTTCCATGAACAACCTCGTCATGTGAAAGCGGAAGCATAAAGTTTTCAGACCAGGCGTACAAAATTGAGAATGTCACTTCATCATGGTGATACATACGATGGATTGGCTCATGAGTCAGGTATTGCAGAGTGTCATGCATCCAACCCATATTCCACTTAAATCCAAAGCCCAGTCCACCAGAGGCCGTCTCACGTGTGACGCCAGCCCATGCTGTTGACTCTTCGGCAATCATCATGATTCCAGGGTGCGTACGATAAGCAGTCGCCGTTGCTTCTTGCAGTAGAGCTACCGCTTCTAGATTCTCACGCCCACCAAATTTATTTGGAAGCCACTCACCTTCTTCACGCGAATAATCTAGGTAGAGCATTGATG
The DNA here is from genome assembly GCA_964202195.1 of Candidatus Planktophila sp. Taxonomy (GTDB): domain Bacteria; phylum Actinomycetota; class Actinomycetes; order Nanopelagicales; family Nanopelagicaceae; genus Planktophila. Next base: position 2,057 of record CAXNHI010000076.1, read on the forward strand.
CAACTGCATCCACACGCAAACCATCGATATGGAATTCAGTGAGCCAATAGAGCGCACTAGCAACAAGGAAGTTACGCACTTCATTGCGCCCAAAGTTAAAGATGTAGGTGCCCCAATCAGGGTGTTCACCTAAGCGAGGATCTGCATGTTCATAGAGCGCGGTGCCATCAAATCGGGCTAACGCCCACTCATCTTTTGGAAAATGTGCTGGAACCCAATCGAGAATGACACCAATTCCAGCTTGATGAAGTGCATCGACGAGGTATTTGAATTCATCGGGGGAGCCAAAGCGGGAAGTCGGTGCAAAGAAAGATGTGACTTGATATCCCCATGATGGCCCATATGGATGTTCTGTGACTGGGAGAAATTCGATATGAGTAAATCCTTGTTTACTTACATAATCAACAAGTTCGATAGCAAGCTCTCGATAATTAAGACCTAACTTCCATGAGCCAAGGTGAACTTCATAAACGCTGAGCGGTGATCGCCATGGTTGAAAGTTGCTGCGCGCTGTAATCCAATCCTGATCTTTCCAGGTGTAGGTAGATTCGGAAACAATGGAGGCGGTCAGTGGCGGAACTTCTGTGGCTTGGGCAAGGGGATCTGCGTGATCAACCCACGCACCGTCACTTGTGCAGATCGCAAACTTATATCGAGTATCAACTCCAATGCCCGGAATAAATGTTTCCCAGACTCCAGTTGAACCAAGGCGAACCATGGGCTGGGTTTTTTTATCCCAGAAATTGTGATCACCAATCAGACTTACCGCACGCGCGTTGGGAGCCCAGACAGAGAAAGCTGTACCAAGAATCTGGCCATCGCTATCTCGGATCAGGTGAGCGCCGAGAACGTCCCACAATCTTTCATGACGACCTTCTGCAATCAGATGAAAATCTAACTCACCTAGCGTTGAGTGAGGATTGAGAAAAGTTACGGGAGAGATATATTCAGCAGGAGCACTCTCTTGGCTCTTCTTAAAGAACTTTGAGAAGAGAGACACTAGAGATTCACCGCCATGATGTGAGCAACTTTTCCAACCGGGCGGCTGGGATCAAGTCGTACGAATGAATGAGGATCCCATTCGTACTGTGCCCCGTCAATGAGATCAGTGACTTTGAAGCGAGAATTTTTAATTCCCAATGCAGCTAATTCCCAATGCACTGTTGTCTCTTGCGCATTGAGTGGGTCAAGGTTAACTGTTACCAAAATGAGATCGTTGCCCTCACGTTTGCTGTAAGCGATGATCGAATCGTTATCGGTGTTATGGAATACAAGATTGCGAAGTCGCGATAGAGCAATGTGCTTCTTGCGAATCTCATTGAGCTTTGTAATGAAGGGGGCAAGAGTTACCTGCATCTTTGCAGCGCCCTCCCAATCACGGACCTTGATCTCGTACTTTTCGGAATCCATGTACTCCTCACCACCTTCTTTAAAGCGACGGTGCTCGTAGAGCTCGTATCCGGCATACATTCCCCATGATGGCGACAAGGTGCTCGCCAGAACTGCACGGAGGGCGAAGATCGCTGGATTACCTGATTGCAGATGGAAGGGCAAGATATCTGGAGTATTAACCCAGAAATTCGGCCTAAAGAATGCAGATGTATGTCGAGAAAGTTCAGTCGCATATTCTGTTAACTCGGCTTTAGTCGTACGCCATGTGAAGTATGTATATGACTGGTGGAAACCAGCTTTGCCCAGTGCATGCATCATCGGTGGACTGGTAAATGCTTCAGCTAAGAAGATGACATCTGGACTTTCAGAATTCATGATCTTCATAACATCTTGCCAAAAAGCCACTGGCTTTGTGTGTGGGTTATCCACGCGGAAAATAAGTACTCCTTTAGAGACCCAGAATCTAATGACGCGCAGGACTTCATTAAGAATTCCTTGGTAATCGTTATCAAAATTAATTGGATAGATATCTTGATACTTCTTTGGGGGATTCTCCGCGTAAGCGATGCTGCCATCTGGGCGAGTGGTAAACCACTCTGGATTACTCTCAACCCATGGATGATCAGGGGAGGCTTGTAGAGCTAGATCTATCGCAATATCAATCTTCTTCTCTTTGGCTACTGCAACAAAATTTTCAAAGTCTTGCATCGTTCCAAGTTCAGGATTAATCGCATCGTGGCCACCTGCGGTAGCGCCAATGGCCCAAGGAACTCCAGGATCACTTTCGATCGGATTCAGAGAGTTGTTCTTACCCTTGCGAAAAGCCTTTCCGATGGGATGGATAGGTGGAAGATAGAGAACATCAAATCCCATCGCTGCAACGGCAGGAATACGAAGGGCTGCTGTTTTGAAAGTTCCTGAAGTGATCTCACCCTTGGCACTTACTGTTGCACCTTCACTACGAGGGAAGAATTCATACCAAGCACCTACTAGAGCCTTATCGCGATCTGCTCGAATCGAAATGGAGTGTGATCGCGATTGCAGACGCCGTAGCGGATTGGCTGCAAAATACTCTTTAACCTCAGCCGTTGACGATTGTGAGAAACGATTAGCTGGCGCAAGTTTCTTATCAGAAAGAGCCTTAATGGCCGGGGCCAGAATCTTCTT
>CAXNHI010000077.1:0-4580 GCA_964202195.1 Candidatus Planktophila sp.
TCTACAAAACATTCACCGCGCCCAAATCCTGCAATTGCTTCACGAACTGCAGAGGCAAAGAGTTCTGGAATCTCTTCAAGAGTGTGAGCGACCTTAAGTCCACGTCCACCACCACCGAAGGCAGCTTTAATCGCAACGGGGAGTCCAAATTCCTTTGCGAAGGCAGTAACTTCTTCATGGCCTGCAACTGGATCCTTAGTTCCTGCGACTAGGGGTGCACCAGCTTTTGCTGCAATACGTCGGGCCGAGACTTTGTCACCTAGAGCGCTGATGGCAGATGGAGGAGGTCCAATCCATATAAGTCCTGCATCAATAACTGCTTGCGCGAAATCTGCGTTCTCAGAGAGAAATCCATAACCAGGATGAATCGCATCCGCACCGGACTCTTGTGCAAGAGCAATGATCTTAGGAATATTCAAGTATGTATCTTTAGCAACTACTCCATTGAGCGAATATGCAAAGTCAGCTGCTCGCACATGGAGAGCGTCGCGATCCTCTTCAGAGTAAATCGCCACACTTTCAAGACCATGATCTTTGCAGGCACGGATGACTCGAATCGCAATTTCACCACGATTTGCAATCAGAACACGTTTCATGACATCTCCTTCACCTGTGGCCATGAATATCCAAGTTGTTTCATTGCGCTGCGAAGAAAGGGCATAGAGATTCCAACAACATTTGTGTAATCACCTTCGATTACTGGGATGAAGGGAGAGCCATGACCATCGAGGGTAAAACCACCTGCAACATGAAGAGGTTCACCAGATGCAATGTAATCCTCAATCTCTTCCTCATTCATCTCAGAGAAGGTCACCTTTGTAGTGACTCGATCGGCAATTTCAACGCCCTTTTCGGTATCGATTACGCAGTGACCGGTATGCAGAAGACCGCTACGACCACTTATGGCGCGCGCTCTCTCGCGAGCAATTTCTGGAGTACCTGGTTTGCCGAAAGAAACTCCATCAACATCAAAAGTTGAATCACAACCGATGATAATTGCTGGATAGTCGATCATCTCTCTCACAGTATGAGCCTTAGAGATAGCTAGAGCGATCACCATATCCTCCGGTGACATTGAATAAAAGAATTCGGTCTCTTCATCGACGTTACTTACGATGATTTCAGGTGACAAACCGGCATCAACGAGCAATCGTTTTCGTGATGTGGATTGTGAAGCAAGAACTATTTTTGGCACTAGTCAAACCTTCTTGCGCCGTAAGTGATTTGATGGTGTAAAGGTTGGCGAAGTTGGGGAAGTCCAAAAATACTTTTCTTAATGACCGGTTTGAGATCAACAGGCTTACGTGATTCGAGAGCCGCCTCAAGCGCCAGTAACTCTTCAGGAGTTGGATTTCCTGATGTAATTGTAAATTTCATTAGAGCGGAATATTTCCATGCTTACGTGCAGGAAGAGTGTCACGCTTAGTCTTTAAAGTGCGAAAAGCTTTGGTGATATATGCGCGTGAATCTTCTGGCTCAATCACAGAATCAATCGTTCCACGTTCAGCTGCTGCATATGGATTCGATAGCTTCTCTGTGTAATCTGAGACAAGTTCTTTGCGAAGTGACTCTGGGTCTGTTGCGTCAGCAATATCTTTTCTATACAAGATATTTACAGCTCCTTGTGCGCCCATGACAGCAATTTCCGCCGATGGCCATGCAAAGTTGATATCACTTCCTAAGTACTTTGAACCCATCACAATAAAGGCTCCACCATATGCCTTGCGAGTAATCAAGGTAACGAGTGGGACTGATGCTTCTGCATATGCGTAGAGCAACTTGGCTCCACGGCGAATAATTCCGTTCCATTCCTGCTCTATACCGGGCATAAAACCAGGAACATCAACCAAGGTCAGAATTGGAATATTGAATGCATCGCAAAAACGTAAGAATCTAGCGGCTTTTTCACTTGAATTGATATCAAGAGTGCCCGCTAATTGTGAAGGCTGGTTTGCAATGATTCCGACAGATTGACCTTCGATTCGCGCGAAGCCAACGACGATATTCGGCGCATAAAGGGCGTGGACTTCTAAGAACTCGCCCTCATCTACTAAGGACTCAATCAGAATTTTCATGTCATACGGCTGGTTAGGAGAGTCAGGAATGAGCGTATTGAGCAAAATATCTGATGCGCTCTTTGCCAGCGTCTCTGTAGCGGGAAGTACCGGCGAACCATCCATATTATTTGACGGCAGATATGACAACAGTGCTTTCACATAATCAATAGCATCCGCTTCAGAATCGGCCATGTAGTGCGAGTTTCCAGATTTGGTGTTGTGGGTAAAGGCGCCCCCAAGTTCTTCCATATCAACATCTTCGCCAGTCACAGTTTTAATTACATCTGGTCCGGTGATGAACATATTTGAAGTCTCTTTTACCATCACAGTAAAGTCTGTAAGGGCAGGGGAATAGGCAGATCCACCGGCACATGGGCCTAGGATTAAAGAGATTTGAGGAATGACGCCAGATGAACGCGTATTTAAGCGGAAAATCTTTCCGTAGCCGTTGAGTGAGGCAACGCCTTCTTGAATGCGTGCACCACCAGAGTCATTGATACCGATCAGTGGGATTCCACTCTTAAGAGCAAATTCCGCGATCTTAACTATTTTCTCTGCATGTACTTCACCGAGGCTTCCACCAAAGACTGTGAAGTCTTGAGAGTAGAGCGCGATCGGGCGTCCATCAACAGTTGCTGTTCCAATAACAACGCCATCACCATAAGGGCGAGATTTTTCCATTCCAAACTGGTTTGAGCGATGACGTGCAAACTCATCAATTTCAGTAAAGGAATCCGGATCGACGAGCATCTCAATACGCTCACGGGCCGTGTGCTTACCCTTGGCATGCTGCTTTTCAACGGCACGGGCAGAGCCGGCATTGATAGCTTCATCGATTTTTTCGCGGAGATCTTCGATTTTTCCCGCAGTAGTGTGCAGATCTGGGCTCATGTGTATACGGTACTAGGCATGGGGATAGATGCGCCAAGAGCGCCACTAGATCAGAGTCGAATCACCACCACCTTGTCGCGGTACTGGCGAGTAAGCGTGGTCGATCTCACGGCTTCAACCCAGGATGATCTTGCAAATAAAATTACGGCAGGAGATGGAAGAAGCGGTGATGTCATCGTCGCAAATTATCAAAGTGCTGGACGTGGCCGTTTAGATAGATCATTTCTTGCGCCACCATCAACTGCACTTCTCTTTTCGATCTATCTCAATCCGGAACGTTCTCGCGATGACTGGGGATTCATCCCGTTGCTCGCTGGCTTTTCTATCGCTCATACTTTGGGAAAAATTAACGCTCACGTTTCGATCAAGTGGCCCAATGATCTCCTCATAGATGAAAAGAAGGTGGGAGGAATTATCTCTACAGCAGTCGGTCAAGGTGTGATCGTTGGAATAGGAATTAATGTTTCGACAACAGCTGCCGAACTTCCTGTCGAAGATGCGACTTCTTTGGCCCTTGCGGGTGTTACCAAACTCGATAGAAACTTTCTTCTTCCACTTCTCCTCAACGCCTTCGAGATGGATTTCACACAATGGGATCAAGGTGAAAGCTTTCTTGAGAAGTACTCCCAATTATCTGCAACGCAGGGGAGAGAGGTCACAATTGCTGGGCCATCTGAAAGTACGATCCGATCGCGCGCACTCTCCTTCGATGAGCAGGGTCGACTTCACCTAGAAGATGGGCAGATCGTTACTGTCGGTGACGTGGTTCATCTACGATGACCCAGTGAGAAATCCCTTCCCAGTTGTTGGAATTATCGGTGCGGGCCAATTGGCGCGCATGTCAGTAGCTCCGGCTATTGCACTTGGAGTAACTCTCAAGCTCTTTGCACAAGATAAGAGTGATAGCGCAGCACAAATTTGCGATCATGTAATTGGAGATTTTCGTGATCTCAAAGAAGTATTGAATTTTGCACGAGATTGTGATGTCGTCACCTTTGAGCACGAACTTGTTCCGCTCTCAGTCATTAAAGGTTTAGAGGCAGAAGGAATACGTGTTTATCCGCCCTCTTCAGCTTTCGTGTATTCACAAGATAAAGCGCAGATGCGTAAAGTACTCAGTGATCTACCTTCGCCTAAGTGGCAGGTGATCACCGAGGAGGAAGAAGTTTCCACATTCCCAGTAATTGCAAAGGCAATATCTGGTGGTTATGACGGGCGAGGTGTGTGGAAGATTGAGAGCCGCGACTTACTGAAAGAAGTACTCGCGATCAATCCCCAACTTCTCATAGAAGAGCTTGTGAACTTTGACTCAGAAATCGCCGTCATGGTTGCACGTTCACCGCATGGCCAAGCGAGCACCTGGGCACCTACCCAGACAATTCAAGAAAATGGAATTTGCACTCGCACCGTTACACCTGCGGCCACTGTCTCTTCAGCCCTATCCGAAAAAGCATCTGCGCTGGCGTTAACGATTGCTGAACGGGTAGGTCTTGTCGGAGTCATGGCTGTCGAGATGTTTGTTAAAGGTGATCAGCTATTCATTAATGAACTCGCTATGCGACCACATAATTCCGGTCATTGGACGATTGAAGGATCAGTGACGAGCCAATTCGAACAACACCTACGTGCGAT
>CAXNHI010000078.1:0-4578 GCA_964202195.1 Candidatus Planktophila sp.
GTCCAGCAACACTTGATGCGTTGGGTCCTGACTTTGAAGTACGTAACTGTGACGGTGCAAACCGAGCAGAGCTTCTTGAAGCTCTCGGTAAGGGAGTCGATGCGGTTCTGATTCGTTCTGCAACCAAGATGGATGCAGAGGCGATCGCCGCAGCTAAAGGGCTTCGCGTTATCGCACGTGCTGGTGTTGGGCTAGATAACGTTGATATTCCTGCAGCAACTGCTGCCGGTGTCATGGTTGTTAACGCCCCAACTTCAAATATCGTTTCTGCAGCAGAACTTGCTATCGCACTCTTGTTGGCATCAGCACGCTTTGTCTCTCCTGCTCACGCTGCCTTGCGCAACGGAAAGTGGGCGCGTTCTAAGTACACAGGCGCTGAACTATTCGAGAAGACTCTCGGCATTGTTGGCTTTGGTCGAATCGGACAACTTGTGGCGCATCGCATGCAGGCATTTGGCATGAACGTCATCGCCTACGATCCTTATTTGCAACCTGCTCGTGCTGCTCAACTTAACGTTGAGTTAGTCGAACTTGATGAACTTTTGAAGCGTAGTGATTTCATTACTATCCACTTGCCAAAGACAAAAGAGACAGCAAATCTCATCGGCGAAGAAGCCCTTAAGAAGGTGAAACCAGAAGTTCGCATCATCAATGCAGCTCGCGGTGGAGTACTTGATGAGACTGCTCTCTATAACGCGATTAAAGAAGGACGCGTTGCGGGTGCTGGCCTAGATGTCTATGCAACAGAGCCATGTACAGATTCACCGCTATTTGAACTTGATCAAGTTGTAGCGACACCTCACCTTGGAGCTTCCACTGATGAAGCGCAGGAACGTGCAGGAATTGCAGTTGCTGTCTCTGTGCGTAAAGCACTTGGCGGCGAACTTGTCCCTGATGCAGTTAACGTCAAGGGTGGAGCAATCCACGATGAGATTCGTCCATCACTTCCATTGGTTGAAAAGATGGCACAGATCGGAACAGCACTGGCTGGAGAACTTCCTGTCAGCATGGAGATCACAGTCATGGGAGATATCTCAGGACATGATTCTTCCGTTCTTGCAATCAGCGCACTTAAGGGTGCACTTCTTGCGGCAGGTTCTGAAGATGTCACCTACGTCAACGCACCAGGGCTGGCTGCAGAACGCGGAGTGACATCAAGCGTTACGACGACACCTGATAGCCCTGAGTACCGCAGCATGATCTCTCTCCATCTTGCGCTAAGCAATGGAAAGTCAATCAAGGTTGATGGAACGCTTATGGGAATTCGTAAAGTGGAGAAAATCATTGCAATCGATGGTTTTGATCTCGATCTTCCACCTACCGAAAACATGCTCTTCTTACGTTATTCAGATCGCCCTGGTGTTGTCGGTGCAGTCGGTAACGCATTGGGAGCTGCCAAGATCAACATTGCAGGAATGCAAGTTGCTCGTGATGCACAAGGTGGTAACGCGCTCATGGCAATTACCGTGGACTCAACGGTTTCAGAATCTGTTTCGGCATCTGTTGCAAAGGAAATTGGGGCAGATCAAGTTCGCTCTGTCTCCTTGGTGGGCTAATGTCAAAGAAAATTAACCTTGCCGTTATCGCTGGAGATGGAATTGGTCCAGAGGTTGTAGCTCAAGGCATTCGTGTTCTGGATAAAGTTGCTGCAAAGTATGAGACAACTTTCACAAAGACTGAATACGATCTTGGCGCAGGTTATTGGCATCGCACAGGAGAAGTTCTTCCAGATTCGCTCATGGCAGAGATCGCAAAGTCTGATGTCATCTTACTTGGCGCAGTTGGAGATCCAACAGTTCCAAGTGGCGTTCTTGAGCGCGGTCTTTTGCTCAAGCTTCGCTTTGCATTCGATCACTACATCAATTTGCGTCCTGCTCATCTTGCACAAGGAGTCACCGGACCTCTTGCAACAAAAGCTCCAATTGATTTTGTTGTTGTACGCGAAGGAACCGAAGGACCATATGTCGGTGCAGGTGGCGTACTTGCCTTGGGCACAGAAAATGAGATCGCGACCGAGGAATCACTCAATACCCGTCGAGGTGCTGAGCGCGCAATTAGATATGCATTTGAGCTTGCCACTAAGCGAGATCGCAAGAAGCTCACCCTTGTACATAAAAACAATGTTTTGACTCGCGCAGGAAGCCTCTGGACTCGTACATTTAATGATGTAGCCAAGGAATATCCAACGATCACAACTGATTACTTGCACGTTGATGCTGCATCGATGTTCTTTGTGACAAATCCTGATCGCTTCGACGTTGTCGTAACAGATAATCTCTTTGGAGATATTTTGACCGATATTGCTGCAGCCATCTGTGGTGGTATTGGTTTGGCAGCCTCTGGCAATATCAATCCAACTGGTGCATTCCCATCAATGTTTGAACCTGTTCACGGTTCAGCTCCTGATATCGCCGGTAAAAATTTGGCTGATCCAACTGCAACTGTTATGTCTGTTGCGATGATGCTTGATCATCTCGGACTTTCACAAGCTGCACGCGATGTTGAGCAGGCTGTCGCCAAAGATCTTGCTACTCGAGGCGATGCCAAGCGAAGCACAACACAAGTGGGGGATGCGCTCTTAGCGCTACTCTAAAATGAAAATCACTCTCAACTCACAGGCAAAGGATGCAGCAACTCGTGATGCTCTCGTTGCTGAAGGTGGATTCGGTAAGTACTACACCGATCACATGGTTATCTGCCAGTGGGATGAGAAGACCGGATGGGCAGAGCCAGAGTTAATTCCATATGGGCCGATCTCATTAGATCCAGCGACTGCCGTCTTTCACTACGGTCAGGAAATCTTCGAAGGAATGAAGGCATACCGCCAACCAGATGGTGGAATTGCACTCTTTCGACCTGACGCAAATGCCAAACGTTTTGCGCGAAGTGCTGCGCGTTTGGCTCTTCCTGAGATGCCAGTCGAGCTCTTTTTAGAAACTGTGGAGACCCTTGTTAAGCAAGATGCCGGTTGGGTTCCAAATAAAGTAGGCGAATCTCTCTACATTCGCCCATTTATGATCGCTACCGAAGTCGGACTTGGTGTTCGTCCATCAAATAAAGCTACCTATCTTCTTATTGCAACACCTGCCGGTGCTTACTTTGATCCTTCAAAGGCTGTCTCAGTGTGGATCTCCACCGAATATGTTCGCGCATCGCCAGGTGGAACAGGTGAAGCAAAGTGCGGCGGAAACTATGCAGCGAGCCTCGTGGCACAGAAGGCCGCAGCAAAAGAAGGATGCGATCAAGTCGTTTGGCTTGATGCCGTTGAACGTAAATGGGTTGAAGAGATGGGCGGCATGAACCTTTACTTTGTTAAAGGGAAAGGCGCATCTGCCACAATCTTTACGCCAAAGCTCACCGGAACTTTGCTGCCAGGTGTCACACGCGATTCAATCTTGAGCGTTGCTGCCGATCTTGGTTATAAAGTTGAAGAGGGAATGATCAGCACCAGCGATTGGCAGGCAGGAATTGCATCGGGTGAAATCACTGAAACTTTTGCATGCGGAACGGCAGCTGTTGTCTCTCCTATCGGTCAAGCAAAGAGCACGATGGGTACTTGGGTAACAGGCGATGGTCAGCCTGGTGTGATCACGATGCAGATCCGCAATCATCTTCTTGCAATTCAACACGGAAACCTCGAAGATAAACATGGCTGGGTAAAGAGAGTCCTCTGATGACTATCAATGACTCGTTCCATATCTATGACACCACTTTGCGTGATGGCGCCCAACAAGAGGGGCTCAATCTCTCTGTCCACGATAAATTAACAATTGCTCGCCACCTTGATGATCTCGGTGTTGGCTTCATTGAAGGTGGATGGCCAGGGGCAAATCCAAAAGATACAGAATTTTTCGCACTCGCTAAGAAAGAATTGAAACTTAAGAACGCAACCTTTGTTGCCTTCGGTGCTACACGTCGCCCCAATGTGAAGGCAGCAGATGACGCTCTCCTTGGTGCACTTCGCGATAGTGGTGCCCCAGTTGTAACACTGGTTGCTAAAGCATTTGATCGCCACGTAGATCTTGCACTCAAGACTTCACTGGATGAAAACCTCGAGATGATTCGTGACAGCATCACACACCTTCGCCAAGAAGGTCAACGCGTATTTCTTGATGCCGAACACTTTTTTGATGGTTATCGCAACAATCGTGCCTACGCGCTCGAAGTTGTTCGCGTTGCTGCTGAATCCGGGGCAGATGTCATCGCACTCTGCGACACCAACGGTGGAATGTTGCCTGATGAACTTTCTCAAGTCGTCCATGATGTTCTCCAAGCATCAAGTGCTCGACTAGGAATCCACTGCCACAATGACACGGGTTGCGCTATTGCCAACTCAATGGCAGCCATTGAAGCTGGCGTTACACATGTTCAGGGAACTCTTAATGGATACGGTGAGCGCACCGGAAACGCCGACCTTGTTTCGATTATTGCAAATCTTGAGCTCAAGAAAGATAAGCAGGTATTGCCAGTAAATGCCTTGCAAGAAGCTTTCCGTATCTCGCATGCTGTTGCTGAGGTGACCAACGTTTCACCTTCTGCACGTCAGCCATATGTTGGTGTATCTGCATTTGCACATAA
>CAXNHI010000079.1:0-4564 GCA_964202195.1 Candidatus Planktophila sp.
GGTAATAGCGTTTGCTCCACCCTTATGTCACATCAGCTAAATACCTCACTCTCATTGAAATCACCTCGAGTCATTGTTGCCGGCGTACTCTTTCTAGCTGCCTTGCTCTCATCGTTTGCATTTGCAGCACTCTCTGACCGCAGCTCTGCATATTGGGTCGTCTCGCATCCTGTCTCAGCTGGATCCTTACTCACATCCGCAGACTTAGAACTTATCGATGCTTCCCTTGTTGGTAATCGAGATCTATACCTACCTGAAGAGCTATCGCCGATTGGATCGACAACCACTCGCTACATTGCAGCAGGTGAATTTGTTACGACCAGTGCAGTGACTGAAGATCTCCAGGAGTTTGATGCTGAGCAGGTTCCACTCAATATCTCAGTCTCTGACATTCCTGCGACAATCGAAATAGGGGAGCCAATAAGTATCTATTGGGTTCCAGAACCGCAAGATAGTCAGAGTCTGAGCACTCCAGAACTTCTATTAACAGGGATATTTCTTCGCTCTATCGATCGTAAAAGTTCTAACTTCGGAAACGGATTGGCGATCACAGTCTCCGTTGATAATTCGCAGGTCCAAAGACTCTTAGCTGGGACATCAAATGGGAGATTAGTCATTGTTAAATCAAATGGCTGAACTCAATGTAATCACTGCGATAAAGGATCCTGAATTTGAGGCCATGGTCGCCGGAACGCTCTTCTCTCATGGATGGAGCGTTATCTTCCGTGCACTAGATGTGGTCTCTTTGCAAAATTTTCTTACAACTTCTACTGAGTCCAAGCCCTTACTTATCTACTCGAGTGACGTTTGCGATTTGGACTCGAAGATACTTGCAACTTTTTCACCGTACTTAGATCGCGCGATAGGTTTTCTCGCCTCTCATCACAGTGACGTAATAGATGGATACCTGACTAGGCCGAGGGATGAGATTGAATTATTGGCCATGATTCGCTCGCCTCACAGAGCTCCCATGCTGAGATCGACAAGCACACATCACGTTCCATCTCGCTGCAGGATGATTGCTTTGACGGGAGTAAATCATGGTGAGGGCGTGACACTGACAGCGCTCAATCTTGCTATCGAACTCACACTCACCGGCAAGAAAGTTTTGCTCATTGATGCACATCACCAGATGCCGGCTATCGCAACGATATTGGGGGAACGCCATGCAAATAAGGATGTTCTCAAGGAAGTCAGCCCGACGCTACAAATCTTTGAGATTACTCGTCATAATGCATCCAATGCGGTAGAACTGATTCTCGATGCAAGCCTTACCGTAGATTTCGTTCTTATTGATCTTGCTCTTATTACATATTCTGAACCTTCATTACTTGATCGACGTTGGGAGAGCATCTTTTCAACATGGGTATTGGAAGCCGCAGATGATGTATGGATATTCTCTTCGCCACGCGTAGTAAGTTCGCGTGCACTACGCGAGATCACAGCGGCTCTACCTCAGCTGACAATTCGCGGGCGAGTCACTTATCTCTTAACTCAACGTACCCCCGGAAAAAAGGGAGATGAGCAGGAAGAGAAATTTCTCTCTGTTGTCTCACCAACGCAACCTCACGCCCTACGAATTCTTCCACTTGACCTCAGAGGTGTTAGCGTCGCTGCCCAAGATCGTTCCATTCTGATCGAGAGTAATTCCAGAGGCACACTTCGACGATCGCTTGCAGCGCTAGCGCTCGAACTTACTCAATAGCCTCACACCTTGTACGCTTGGCAATATGCGCAGCTATGTAGGAGTGTCAGTTGAGGAGATTGAAGATCTCCTTGCGAGCACTTCGATCTCAATTCCTGCTCTCTTTGCTGCTACGACAGAGTTCATTGGCACCTATTCAGAACTTGGTGAAGAGGAACACGAGTTTATTCTCTCGATGTTAGCTGCAGAAGAGTCACTTGAACTGCGCGAAGGTGGACAAGGTTATGTACTAGCTGTGGAGGTGCCAGATTCGCTGATTAATGAAATGGGTGCAGATAGCATCTCAATCGATGCCCCAATCTCACTTGAATGGGTTGCCTGCATTTTCCTTGTTTCACCAGATGGTGAAGATCTCACCTGGTTTGCAATTGAAGAAGTCCCTTCGATGCTGCCGAGTTGGAGAAAGTAATGCCTACGATCGAAGAATTTATCCAGGGCAAGAGCCCACTGACTCCTTCCCAGATTTATCGCCTCCGTGAGCTAGTTGCAGATTGGCAATTACTCTCAGATCTTTCATTTGCAGACCTCATTTTGTGGGTTCCACTTCGCAAAGATATGAAGAGTTGGCCAACGGGCTATGTTGCAATCGCACATATTCGTCCGATGACCGCTGCAACAGTCTTCGCGCACGATGTATTGGGTGAGGAGATTCGCTGGGGTCAGCGCCCACACATTGATCAAGCGTTATCAAGTGCGGAAATTATTCGCGACACGGTTCCTGAAAAAATTGGCGACCTCTTAATCAAAGAAGAGACAATACCTGTTCTCTATGAAGGTGAAGTAATTGCCGTAATTTCTCGCCACCGGGATTCAGAACTCATGCGTCAACCGTCTCGTTTGGAACTCAACTACCGTGAAATTGCACATCAGCTCTACCGAATGGCAGCGGAAGGAAATTTTCCATATCAGCATGCAAATTCATTTTTTGATCCAGCACCGCGAGTTGGAGATGGGTTGCTACGTTTAGATATAAACGGTGTCATTACATATGCGAGCCCTAATGCGAGATCAGCATTTAGCCGATTAAGTTGGAATAGCGCTCTTGAAGGTCAATTATTGGCAGAGGTTGCAGAGCAAATTGCATCCCCTCAAAGTCAGGCGCATGAAGAAGCTCTACGAGTACAGCTCTCAGGGCGAGCAATCAGACGCGTTGAGATGGAAAATAGTGGAGGAACAATTGAACTTCTTGTTCTCCCACTTATTCAAGGAAGTGATCGCATCGGTGCTTTAGTCTTGCTACAGAATGTGACTGAACTGAGGCGACGTGAGCGCGAACTCGTAACTAAAGATGCCACTATTCGTGAGATCCATCATCGCGTGAAAAATAATCTGCAGACAGTATCTGCCCTACTGCGTCTCCAAGCACGCCGGATCGATGATCCCGCAGCAAGTGCTGCACTTAATGAAGCGGTTCGCCGTATTGCCTCGATCGCGCTTGTGCATGAAACGCTCTCATCCGGTACCGATGCATCCGTTGCCTTTGACGATGTTCTCGATCGATTAGTCTCGCACTCACTTGACTTGAGTTCCCGGATGAATGAATTAGTAATAACTCGAAGTGGTCAATTAGGATCACTTGACCCCGCGATCGCAACTCCCTTGTCACTTGTCGTAACTGAGCTCATTCACAACGCTCTAGAGCACGGCCTTGAAAATGGCGGAAGCTCGCTAGAAATTCTCCTTGAGCGAAGTGCCGGTGTCGCCCACATTTCAATTATCGATAACGGAGTGGGTCTGCCTGAAGGATTTGATCTCACGACTTCATCCAATTTAGGGTTACAAATTGTGCGAACCCTGACCGAAAATGAACTTAAAGGTCAATTAGTTTTGGAATCAACAGAACGTGGAACTACTGCTCGACTTACCTTCCCAATCTAGGGCAGATTGATGTGGGGAAATTAATTATGCGGCTCTATAGTGCGAGCACGATTTCGAGCTGCACGACGCTTCAGCGCACGACGCTCATCTTCTGAAAGACCGCCCCACACTCCAGCATCCTGTCCACTTTCAAGGGCCCAGGAGAGACAGGCTTCGCGCACGATGCAACGGTTACAGACTTTCTTCGCCTCTTCGATTTGCGTGATCGCAGGGCCGGTGTTACCGACTGGGAAGAAGAGTTCAGGGTCTTCATCGCGGCATGCTGATTGATGACGCCAATCCATGATCTCTCCTTTACAAATGCGCGCTGCCATACGATGTGAATTCATCTGGCGGAGCGCATATTCTCTCGCGAATAACTGGCATTCACAAGAACATATGGAAAAAGATTTTAAAATTCGGCGTGATATAGATCGCGCTTGATTATTAAATATTCGAGTGCCCCCGACAGGAATCGAACCTGTGCACCCGCCTCCGGAGGGCGGTGCTCTATCCCCTGAGCTACGGGGGCGCAGGTATCCCTAGTTTACGTGAAGAAAGTTCTCTCCAACCATGAAAGACTTCTCCCATGAGCGCCACACATGAGATTGCATATTTTGCCACCGGCTGTTTCTGGGGAGCCGAGCGTAGATTCTGGATGCTCGATGGCGTCATCGAGACTTCAGTTGGGTATATGGGCGGAAGAACTTCCTCGCCAAGTTACAAGCAGGTCTGCAGAGGAACAACTGGTCACGCTGAAATGGTCGCAATCACTTTCGATCCATCACTAATTTCTTACAGTCGTTTACTTGAAGAATTTTGGGTAATGCACGATCCCACATCCCTTAATGCTCAAGGTGGGGATATCGGTACCCAATATCGAAGTGCGATCTACACCGCTGACGATCAACAGATGGTGACAGCGGTGAATTCACGCGAGCGTTATCAAGGCGCACTCGCATCCGCAGGACTTGATCAGATTGTCACAGAGATCAAGAGCGC
>CAXNHI010000080.1:0-4477 GCA_964202195.1 Candidatus Planktophila sp.
ATTCCCACACTGATTGGTCCGATACGAAGTGCCCGTATTTCAGATATCGAAATCCTCGCCCAGTACGGTCGCGTGGTATTTGCCTACAGCGGGGCTCAATCCAAAATGCTGCCAGTTATTTCTGCCGCCAATCTCAATGATTATGGAGCCCAGCGGCAGTCACCAACGATCTATACACGGGATGAATCACGGACATCTCCGACCAATATGGTGCTACGTGCTGATCTACTACTCGAAAAAGTTCATAGCGATGGACGTGAGATCGCAATATCGCGCTCAGCAGGTTGGGAGTTCGGTGATCTTCCCGATGGTGGACTTGCGATTACTGATGCAAAACTAAGTTGGCCTGCTGCTACTTATGAATTGAAATGGAGTACGGCAGAGGACCGTTGGTTAGTTTTCAATAATGGGATACCCAATATGTCTGCATCAGGCGTCCAGCATGGTCCGACTACTTTCTTGATTCAGATTGTTGAAATCCTGCCATCTGAATACGGCGATAAACTTGGGGGAGTAACTCCTTACTCAAAGACTGTCGGAAGTGGCACAGGGTTTGTTCTGCGCGATGGTAAATATTTTCCTGCCACCTGGTCTCGCCCCGATGAGTTATCGGGCACCACATGGCGGGCCCTAGATGGCTCGGAGCTACCCTTTGCACGCGGGCAGATATGGATAGCTCTCACCGAGAAGAATCCGCAATTCACGCTAGACTCAGCACCCACCAAAGATTAGATCCAGGAGTTCATTCAATGTCGCAAGAGACAGGTACAGCACGCGTTAAGCGCGGTATGGCAGAGATGCTTAAGGGTGGCGTCATCATGGATGTCGTCAATGCTGAGCAAGCCAAAATCGCAGAAGATGCTGGCGCTGTTGCTGTCATGGCGCTCGAGAGAGTGCCGGCTGATATCCGCGCTCAAGGTGGAGTTGCTCGCATGTCAGATCCAGACATGATTGAAAAGATTCAAGCGACCGTTCGGATCCCTGTGATGGCAAAGGTGCGCATTGGCCACTTTGTAGAAGCCCAAATTCTTGAAAGTCTTAATGTGGACTTCATCGACGAATCTGAGGTACTTACGCCAGCTGATTACATCAACCATGTTGATAAGTGGAAGTTCAAGATTCCTTTTGTCTGTGGTGCAACTAATTTAGGTGAAGCCCTCCGTCGTATCAACGAAGGCGCTGCAATGATTCGCTCAAAGGGTGAAGCCGGAACAGGCGATGTCTCAAATGCAATGTCACACATGAGATCAATTGGTGGAGAAATTCGTCGACTTTCATCGTTGCGTGAAGATGAACTTTATGTCGCCGCTAAAGAAATGCAGGCACCGTATGCCCTCGTTAAGGAAGTTGCTGAGACCGGCAAGCTTCCAGTTGTTCTCTTTACCGCCGGTGGAATTGCAACACCTGCCGATGCCGCGTTAATGATGCAGATGGGTGCCGATGGAGTATTTATCGGCTCTGGAATTTTCAAATCTGGAGATCCAGCTCATCGCGCTGCAGCGTGTGTGAAGGCGGTTACCTTCTACCAAGATGCAAAGGTACTGGCAGAGGTTTCTCGCGGCCTGGGTGAAGCAATGGTGGGAATCAACGTTGCAGACATTCCAGCACCGCATCGCCTCGCCGAACGCGGCTGGTAATTCTTACTTTCGCTGGAGCTCACAATGATTATTGGAGTACTCGCTCTACAGGGCGATTTTCGCGAACACATTGAGGCTATTCACGCATGTGGTCATGAGGCTTTAGAAGTACGCTGCGTCAGCGAACTCGATCAATCTCAGGCGTTGATTCTTCCAGGAGGCGAATCAACAGCGATTGCTCTCTTGGCTAAAAATTTTGAACTTATCGAACCGTTGAAGAAACGTATTGCGCAAGGGATGCCAACATACGGCTCTTGCGCAGGAATGATTCTGCTTGCGGATCGAATAGTCGATGGAGTTGATGGGCAAGAAACTTTTGGCGGAATCGATATGACGGTGCGCCGAAATGCCTTTGGTCGACAAGTGGATTCATTTGAATCAGAATTAGATTTTGACGGCCATCAACTTCGCGCAGTCTTTATCCGTGCGCCATGGGTAGAAGAGCTGGGTAGCGAAGTTGAGGTAATTAGTTCTGTGAAAACTCCAGCGGGGGAGTTGCATCCCGTGGCAGTTCGACAGAAGCATCTGATGGCGACCTCATTCCACCCAGAACTTACGCGTGATTTGGCGGTCCATCGCTACTTCTTTGATGAGGTCTGTAAGTAGCGTTAAAGTAGGATCAGTTAATTCTTCACTAAAGGAGTTCGTCTCATGTCAGGCCATTCCAAATGGGCAACGACTAAACATAAGAAGGCTGTCATTGATGGGCGCCGTGCAAAGAATTTTGCAAAGTTGATCAAGGCAATTGAGGTTGCATCGCGTAATGGTGGCCCTGATCTCGAAGGTAATCCAACTCTTTTTGATGCCATTGCTAAAGCTAAGAAGAACTCGATGCCGGCCGATAATATTGAGCGTGCAGTCAAGCGTGGTTCAGGCCTTGAATCAGGTGGTGCTGACTACCAAACAATTATGTATGAAGGCTATGGCCCTAACGGTGTTGCACTCATGATCGAATGTCTTTCTGATAATCGCAATCGCGCAGCATCAGAAGTTCGTGTTGCTGTGACCCGTAATGGCGGCACCATGGCAGATCCTGGTTCAGTTGCCTATCTCTTTAACCGCAAAGGTGTGATCATCGTTGCAAAGAAAGATGGAGTAACTGAAGAATCAATTCTTGAATCTGTCCTTGAAGCAGGCGCTGAAGAGGTTAATGATCTTGGCGACTCATTCGAAGTTGTCTGCGAGGCATCGGATCTTGTCACCGTGCGTACAGCGCTGCAGGCCAGTGGTATTGACTATGAATCTGCTGATTCATCATTCTTGCCTTCAATGAGTATTCCACTGGATGCTGAAGGTGCTCAAAAAGTTTTCGAACTCATTGATGCAATCGAGGAGCTCGATGATGTGCAGAACGTCTTTAGCAACTTCGATGTATCCGATGAAGTTATGGCGAGCCTTTCCTAACCTTCTCTTTCTAGGTTCTAGGCTTCTTCGTTATGGGTCAACAAACCGGGCAGATGAGCCGGACAGTCCTGGGCGTAGACCCTGGATTGACTCGATGTGGAATTGGCGTCGTCAAGGGATCTGCTGGCGCTCAATTAGAGCTTGTAGATGTAGGAGTAATTCAAACTTCGCCATCGCTTCCTCTTGAACAGAGGTTACTAGAACTCGAAGCCGCGTTAATTAATTGGTTCGATAAACACCGTCCTGATGTCATTGCAGTTGAACGAGTTTTCTCTCAACACAATGTGCGCACTGTGATGGGTACTGGCCAGGCAGCTGGAATTGCACTTCTACTCGCAGCTAAGCGGGGGATACCCGTTGTGATGCACACTCCCAGTGAAGTCAAAGCAGCTGTTACTGGAAATGGTCGAGCGAATAAATCACAAGTGGCTGATATGGTAGTTAGAATTCTCTCACTGAAGGAAGCGCCTAAGCCGGTCGATAGTACAGATGCCCTTGCACTTGCCATTTGTAATATTTGGCGCGGAAGTGCCACGAGTAAGATTGCAGAAGCGCTCCGCGCCGAAAAGACGAGAATTTCTAAATTGGTGAAGAGATGATTGCACAGCTCACAGGATCAGTGCGGTCAATACATTCTGATCGCATCATTCTTGAAGTTGCTGGCGTTGGATATCTCATCCATGTCACTCCGACAGCAGCTGCAACGCTGACTCTCGGGAATTCACTCACTATCCACACATCAATGGTTGTTCGTGAAGATTCCATGACGCTCTACGGATTCATCGATGCTCCATCGAAGGAGACCTTCGAGTTGGTTCAGACTGTTAGTGGAATTGGTCCACGTGTAGCGCTTTCGATTTTGGCTCATCTTTCACCAGAACAATTGGCGGATGCGGTCGAATCGGAATCAGTAAGTATTCTCTCTGGTGTGCCTGGTATTGGAAAGAAAGGTGCCCAGCGCATTCTTCTTGAGCTCAAGGGCAAGTTATTGGGATCTGGATCATCTGGTGCGCGAACCTCTTCGTCACAGCCACTCTGGCGTGAGCAACTCTCTGGTGCTTTGATTTCATTAGGTTATTCAGCACGTGAAGCCGATGCAACGACTTCAATCGTGGCCATTGATTATGCAAATCGAGGGCTAGATCCGGCTCATTCAGACCTTTCACAACTACTTAAGGCAGCCCTTGCAGGCGGTAAGTCATGACCGAAAATTCGGATCGTTTAGTTAATCCCGTCGCAGCATCCGATGAATCCTTATCGGAGAATGCGCTTCGCCCTAAGACGCTGAAAGAGTTCATCGGTCAGCATCGTGTTCGTGAACAGATAGATGTTCTTCTTACGGCGGCACGAAATCGTGGCGCAGCTGCCGATCACATCTTGCTCTCTGGTCCACCAGGATTAGGCAAGACAACTCTTGCGATGATCTTGGCGTCCGA
>CAXNHI010000081.1:0-4435 GCA_964202195.1 Candidatus Planktophila sp.
TCATCAAGAATGACCTTGTCACCGTGCGCTTTACGCGTCTTTTTCATTGTGTAAATGAATTCAGCCATTGTCACACCTTAATAGTTGAGCCGTTAGAATAGTAATCAGACGACACCTGCAGGCGCCTGTAGCTCAGTCGGATAGAGCACCCGCCTTCTAAGCGGGTTGTCGCAGGTTCGATTCCTGCCAGGCGCACCAGAACTAATTAGAACCTCATCAGAGAAAAAAAGAACGACCAGGCTGGTTGGCCTGGCCGTTCTTTTCATTACCCTCGAGATTGGAAGTTTTATCCGAGCTTTGCTATTGCAGCTACTGCAATCTCTCGCAATTTGCCTTCGATAGGAATGAAGGCATCACTTGCACCAAGGTCTGTGCAATCACGAGAGATTATGAAGTTTGCCCACGCCTTGATTGCTGGAACGTTGGCTTTATTCTTGTAATCTGAATCTCCTAGCATGTAGCTAACGATTCCCAATGTGTATGCACCTGGCTCATTTGTAGCGTAGTCAAAGGTGAAGAATCCGGTTGCGCCAACCTTTGAAGATGCAAGAAATGCACCAGTTGCAGTCGCTGTTGGGAGGATGAAGTTTCCTGAAGCGTTAGCAATTGCTGCTGTCTTTAGGTTGTATGCCGCACCGTATGATGCTTCAGCGTAAGTAATAGAGTACTTAGTTGCAGCCGACAACTGTGAAACACCTGCAGAGAAGTTTCCACCGACGATGCGTCCGATATTCGCAGGAGCGTTGATGTTTCCTGGGAATGATGTTGCGAAGAAGTCATTAGCTGGTTTCGTCCACAACGTTGGTGCTACACCCTTGAGCCAAGCGGTGAAGTTAGCTGAAGTACCTGACTTGTCCGCACGGAAGATTACCTTGATTGGCTGGTTTGGAAGAGTGTAAGTAACGTTCTTTGAAGTTGTGCGAAGAACGATTGGCTTTCCAGCCGCATCCTTGACAACGTCGCCGTTTCTATCCTTCTTGTAGATAACATCCTTAACTTGACGGTTGTTATCTTTTGCAATCAATGGATCGTTCCAACGTGTGATTTCACCAGCAAAAATCTTTGCTGCTGTTGTTGGAGATAAATAGAGTTGTGACTTTGCTGGAAGATTGTGAAGAATTGCAATTGGCGCAGCAACTGCTGGGATGTGTAGAAGCGTCGAGCGCGCTGTTGTATTTAGGTTTGGTGAATCTGAAAACCATACATCGCCAGTCTGGTTATCTGAAGCCGTCTTTCCAGCTCCTGAACCACCGCCGCCGTATGTGAGTGAGTGTCCTGTTGTCTTTGCAAATGGGACCTTGCACGCTTCGATGAGGAGCTGAGGGAAGCTTGCTCCTGAGCCCTGTAAATCTGCTGCCTGTGCCGCTGGTGCAATACCTACGATGAGGCCGACTGCAATTGCAACTGCACTAAACTTCTTTGAGAGTTTCATTCTCTACCTTTCAGATACTTCCCGAGGTTGGGACCCACGTGTTGTGAGGCCTCGAAAGTACTGAAGGTGGGGGTCCAGATGGCTAAGGCTTGGTGAACAACAGTTGAACCTATCTCAAATAATTGAGGTGGCTCTCTAGCCGAATCTACCGGTGACGTAATCCTCAGTGCGCTTGTCACGTGGGCGAGAGAAGAGCTCATTAGTAGGTGCAACTTCAATAAGTTCACCTGGTCCACCATCTGAGAGCATAAATGCCGAATAGTCCGAAACGCGTGCAGCCTGCTGCATATTGTGCGTCACGATTACGATCGTCATTGTCTGCGATAGCTCTGAGATTGTCTGCTCAATGCGGAAGGTTGATCCTGGATCGAGTGCTGAACACGGTTCATCCATAAGTAAAACCTCTGGACGCACAGCAAGAGAGCGAGCGATACAAAGGCGCTGCTGCTGACCACCGGATAGCGCACTTGCATGCTCATTGAGACGATCTTTTGCTTCTTCCCATAAGCCTGCTCGCGTCAGACACTCTTCTAAAAGATCATCAGTTTTTGAGACCTTAAGTTGGGCCAGCTTGATGCCTGAGAGTACGTTCTGACCGATTGTCATAGAAGGGAATGGGTTTGGCTTCTGAAAGACCATTCCTACGCGAAGGCGAATCTTTGTTACATCTGTACCTGATGCGTAGATATCTTTTCCACCCAAAAGTACTTCACCAGCGAGGGCTGCAGTTGGAATGAATTCATGCATTCGGTTAAGTGTGCGAAGGAAGGTCGACTTGCCACAACCAGATGGACCAATCAGAGCGGTGACGGTACCTGCCGCAAAATCAAGAGTCACATCTTTGAGAGCATGCTTCTTTCCAAACCAAGCATGAACGCCACGAGCCTCTAAGCCAGAACCAAGTGGCTGAGTCCCAGGTGTTTTGACCGCTCGCGCACTCGCGACGGCTGCTAGAGAGTGTGGTGTTGTCGTTGTCTTCATTTTATCTCCTGATTGAGGTTGAGAATTCTCTTGTGGGACTTCGTCGTGAGTACTCATAATTTTCTACCCTTTCCTTGTCCGTGAAGAAATATATCGCGCTGCGATAAAGAGAAGCAAAACCCAGATTAGTAAAATCAAAAGCCCTGCCCAAGTGC
Source organism: Candidatus Planktophila sp. (assembly GCA_964202195.1). Taxonomy (GTDB): domain Bacteria; phylum Actinomycetota; class Actinomycetes; order Nanopelagicales; family Nanopelagicaceae; genus Planktophila. The sequence goes on from CAXNHI010000081.1 coordinate 2,569, forward strand.
GTTGGCTTGATTCTTCGGTGCCACCGAGAAGGAAGGATTTCCATACATAAAATGGAATAGAGCCCATAGGCCCTGAGACTGGATTTAAATTCGTCGCATCTCCGCCGCCGGTCACGAGAATAATTGGCGCAGTCTCGCCCACTACGCGGGCCACGCCCAAAATGATCGCCGTTACGAGCCCACTCTTGACTGCAGGAACAACAACCATTGCAACTGTTCGCCACTGTGTTGCGCCGAGAGCTAATCCCGCTTCGCGAAGGTCGCTGGGAATCAAGAGAAGCACTTCTTCTGCGGTACGCGCCACTGTTGGAATCATTAAAATTGAAAGTGCCAGTGCGCCCATAAGTCCTGAATACGACTGCGTAATTGGATAAACAATACTCGAGAGAATAAACAGTCCTGCCACGATTGATGGGACACCAGACATAGCTTGGACTAAGAAGCGAATTATCCCGGCAAATTTTCCGTTGATCTCGGTTAAATAGAGTGCTGTGAGAATTGAGATAGGCAAGGTAAAAATCAAAGCAAGTCCGACCATGATGAGTGTGCCAACGATTGCAGCGAGCATTCCACCCTCTGTTATTGGAGAGTTGACAGTTGCTTGAGACATATCTTGAGTAAACAATCCCCAGTGAAGGCCGCGCCAACCTTTTGAGACCACGGTGGCCACGATGCTCACGATTGGAATTACTGCTAGAAAAATTGCAAAGCGAGAGATGCTGGTGAGTAGAGAGTCTTGAGCGGCTGGTATTCCAGCCTTGCGGTATTCAGTGATGAAAGATATTGAAACGTATGAAATGAAGAATGCAAAAACCCATCCCAATTTTCCGTTGAGGCCAGTCACAAAGAGAAGCACAACGGATGCAATTAAGGCGAGTAAAAAGCTAACGAACTTCTGACTTTTCTCTTTTTTAGTTGGAAGCCATGGCATTCCTGGCTTGACTTGGTCTGCGACTGTCATTTAGCGCCCCGTCTTTCCTAAGCGATTAACTAAAAAGTTAGCGATAAAGTTGACGATAAGTGTGAGGATAAAGAGCACTAGCCCGGCCGCCATCAGCGCATTTGTCTCTTCGCGATCGGCCTCGCCGATTTTGAGAAGAATTAAGGATGCGATGTTTCCACCAGCTCCGAAGAGCATCTGCCAGTTCACTTGGTAAACAATGTTGAGAACTGAATAAACAGCAACCGTCTCACCCATGGCTCTACCAAGCCCGAGCATCGCCCCACCAACTACGCCTCCGCGTCCAAAAGGAATCACAACGGCACGGATCATCGCCAATTTTGTGGCACCAAGTGCGTATGCAGCTTGAATGCGATCAAGTGGAGTTTGAGAGAATACTTCGCGGGAAATTGATGTACAGATCGGAATGATCATGATTGCCAGCACCATGCCAGCAATAAATGGTGATCGTGTGAAAACAGGTGCTGGTACATCAAAGATTGGAATCCATCCCAAATATTTATTGAGCAACTTCGCCCAGTACTCCACACTCGGCATCATCACCAAGAATCCCCAAAGGCCAAAGAGGATTGATGGGAAGGCTGCCATTAAATCGATTACTGAGATGAGAATGGATCTGATTTTGCGTCCTGCGTAAAATTCAAGGAAGAGAGCGGTTAGAACTGCGATCGGAACACCAACAAATACAGCAATGGTTGCCGACATAATCGTTCCAACCAACATGGCAGCTAGTCCGTAGTTTTGTTCAACAACATTTCCTGTTTCATCTTCGACAACAGACCAATCCGAACTTGTGAGTAGTCCAAAGCCCTCTAGACGCAATACTTCATATCCTCTAAATGTAAGGAAGGAGAGAATCAATCCTAGAATAATGAGTGATGACAAACCTCCACTCGTAACGATGAC
>CAXNHI010000082.1:0-4377 GCA_964202195.1 Candidatus Planktophila sp.
ATTGGACGAGTTTCAATGGATCAATTCGTTGTTGATTTAGGCCAAGATTCGAAAGCAATATCAGGTGAATGGGTTGAGGTTTTTGGCGATGGAATCGCTGGGGGATACACCGCCGAGGACTGGGGCAGCTCATCTAACTCAATAAATTACGAGATAGTTACACGAATTGGCTCTCGAGTCCCTAGAATCTACCGATCCAGTTCGCCGGCGACAGAGTAGGAGAAGATGTGAGTTCGAATTCTCTACTCTCTATCTCCAACCTCACCGTTGAATTTGGCGGCCTACGTGCTCTCAATGATGTCTTTCTCAATCTCGAAAGCAACCAAGTTGTCGGCCTGATCGGTCCCAACGGTGCCGGCAAGACAACACTCTTTAACGCAATCTGTGGACTTGTAAAGCCAACCTCTGGAACTTTGACACTTAATGGTCAAGCACATGATTGGCCAGCAACTCACGATTTAACATCGCTAGGAATTTCTCGCACACTTCAAGGCGTTGGACTTTTTCCAGATCTGACAGTTGCTGAAAATGTCATGATCGGTGCGCAGAAGTTTGCACGGACAGGGCTGATCTCTGCAGGATTTGGCAGAAATAAGAACGATGAACGAGCACTTCGCGCACGTGCACATTGGGCGCTCGAGCGCGTATATGCCGGCAGCCTTTCAGATAAGCGCGCGGACTCACTTTCATATCCAGATACCAAGCGAGTTGCTATCGCTCGCGCACTTGTTAGCGAACCAACAATCCTCATGCTCGATGAGCCTGCAGGTGGACTCGGTGCACAAGATATTGAGTGGATGAATGATTTGATTCGCAATCTTCGCTCTGCAATGTCGATTCTGATCGTAGAACATCATATGGATGTTGTTATGAGCGTCTGCGATCAACTTTATGTTCTTAACTTTGGTGAAGTCATAGCTAGCGGTAGCTCAGAGACTGTCCGTCGCGATCCTGCTGTGATCGCTGCCTACCTCGGAACCGGGGTTGCATGATGTTAAGAGTCAATAACTTAACTGTTGATCACGGAGCGATTCGCGCGATCCATGGCATCTCATTCTCTGTCGAAAAGGGCCAATTAGCGGCGATCATCGGTTCTAACGGTGCTGGAAAGACAACTCTCATGCGCACGCTCTCAGGTTTAAAGAGCGCTGAAAGCGGTACTGCAACCTGGTTGGATCACAACCTCTTGCACGGAAAGCCAGAACATCATGTGCGAAAAGGCGTCTCACATGTTTCTGAAGGTAAATCTGTTATTGCACAATTAACTGTTGAGGAAAACCTTGATCTTGGAGCTCTCTGGCGACGCAATAGCGCTGAAGCTAAGGCGACAAAGGAAGAAGTCTTTAACCTATTTCCTCGACTAGAAGAACGACGTAAACAACTTGCTGACACTCTTTCAGGTGGAGAGCGACAGATGCTCGCAATTGGCCGCGCATACATGTCACGCCCTGCATTACTACTTCTTGATGAACCATCCCTTGGTTTAGCGCCACTTGTCATCGAGCAGATCTTTCAATCCATTCGACAGATTGTTGATTCCATGGGTGTGACCGTTGTTCTCGTTGAACAAAATGCAATGGGTGCGCTCAAGATTGCCGATACTGGAGTTGTACTTAATCTTGGGACCGTTGCAGCAAGCGGAAAAGCATCTGACCTCATCGCCGACCCAGCAGTTCGCACTGCTTACCTGGGATTCTAGGGGAGCGTTATGAATCAATTTCTAGATATGCTCATGATCGGAATAAGTGCTGCATCAATCTATTCACTCATGGCGATTTCGATGGTTCTGGTCTGGCGATCTACTCGCGTTGTTAACTTTGCTCAGGCAGGAATGGCTCTCTTATCTTCGTACATCGGTTATGAATTAGTTGCACGCGTTGGCAATTTCTGGATTGCGCTACCGCTTGCAATGATTCTCGGCGCAGCCTTTAGCGCGTTTATTGAGTTTGTCTTGATGCGCACGTTACAAAAGCACAGCGCTCAAGGTGCGATTGCTGCAATCGCTCCGATTATCGCAACTCTTGGGCTCCTCGGCTTGATTCGTGCAACTATTGGATTTATCTGGGGCCATGGAGATGTGCAGATTGAAGCTCCACTATCTAAAGTTGGATTTAAATTTGGTGATACGACAATCATTATGAACCCGATGAGTCTCTTTGTTCTTCTCTTTGTAATTACGCTCATGATCATCGTGAGCATTATTTTCCAGAAGACAAATATTGGACTTGCTTTGCGCGCATCTGCTTATGCTCCAGAGATCGCTCAGCTTGCTGGAATTCGCGTATCTGGCATCCGGACATTGGGTTGGGCGATTGCAGGGGCAGCAGGGGCAGCAGCTGGAATCCTGCAGACAGTAAATGGAAATGGTTCGCTCACTCCGGAGTCACTCGAATTTAGCTTGCTCCTAGTCTTTGGATTTATTGCAGCTGTTATCGGTGGACTTGAATCACTGCCGGGTGCAGTACTTGGAGCGCTCATTCTTGGATTGGTTCTGGCAGCAGTTCAAATCTATATAAGTGGAGCACTTGTCTTTATCGTTGCATTCTTGCTCTTACTTTTAGTTTTGATTTTACGTCCTCAAGGATTCTTAGGTTCTAAGGCAGGTCGCCGTGCTTAAGAAACATCCAATCATCACATTTGCCTTCTTTGGCTATCTCCTATTCCTTATTAGCAATCGCCTTGATGAACTTCGTGTCTATCAAGGTGCAACAGTTGCGATCTACGCAATTGGTGTCGCATCCCTGATTCTCCTGATTGGTTATTCAGGTCAAGTATCACTTGGTCACGGAGCACTTCTGGCGATCGGTGGTTACGCTGCAGCGCTTGCTCGAATTCATTACGATGCACCTGTCTGGTTAACATTTGTTGTAGCAGTTTTGGCTGCAGCAATCGGCGGAGCACTCTTAGGTTTAGCTGCTGCGCGCTTGAGTGGTCCATATTTAGCCGGAACAACTCTTGCGCTGGCAATTGGTCTGCCATCTATTGCAAACCAATTCCCAATTCTCGGTGGCGAACAAGGTATTTCTTTTGATATCGGATTACCTCCAGCTTCTCTTGGTGAAGATTTCACACAGTACAAATGGTTCTTCTGGATCTGTTGGGCAGCTGCTCTCATTACTCTCTATTGGCTTCGAAATGTTCTCAATTCCAGATATGGCCGTGGCTGGCGTGCGGTGCGAAGTAACGATGTCGCTGCCGAACTTGCTGGCCTTCATGTGGGTCGTAATAAAGTTCTAGCGTTTACCATCAGCGCAGGCCTGGCAGGCTTGGCAGGAGCTCTCTTAGCGATGACAATTAACCTCGCTTCACCCGGTGTTTTCCCGCTTGCGCTCTCATTTTCTCTCGCGACAGGCGCAGTTCTCTCTGGCGTAACTACCCTCGGAGGCATCATGATTGGCTCAGTGACTCTGGTGGCCATCCCTGAGATCGCCCTAGCGATAGCCAATCGCTACGGCTCAGAGACGATCACTACGAACTTGCCAGGTTTGTTGGTGAGCGCGTTACTGATCTTGACTGTTCTCTTCGTTCCAAATGGACCGGTTGAACAGATGCACGCTAAGCGTGCGAAGAGAGGACACTCTTCGCATAGCCCGGTCGAGATCTCAGTACGCGTTGGACATAAGACATGGTCAACGAAGAAGTAGTACACGTAGTAAAGATGTAAGACGAAAGAAAGAATCCCGCAAGGGCCCTCGATGGAAGGAATGAAATGATCAGAATCAATCGTCGGAAGTTGATAACAACTTCTGCGGTGCTTGCAATTGCAGCCCTCACAGTAGCTACTGTGCCTGCTCAAGCGCTCAACCCACAAATGGCAGACCCCGGCATCACCGCCTCAACAATTAAGTTGGGCATTACCTCTCCACTGACCGGTATCGCTTCTCCTGGATATAGCAAGATTCCAGGTGCGATGAAGGCGTACTTCGATTACGTCAATACAAATGGCGGAGTCAACGGTCGCAAGATCACACTTGTGAGCAAAGACGACCAGTACATCCCAACAACTGCGGTAGCAAAGGCGAACGAACTCATTCTTCGCGACAAGGTCTTCGCACTTGTTGGAACGCTTGGAACAGCGAGCACAAAGGCTCTTACCGCGTCGACACAGCTTTCAAAGCGCGGAATTCCTTCACTCTTTGTTAATACAGGCTGGAGCGGTTTTGCCGACAAGAAGGCATACCCAACAACATTCTCAATCTTGCCTTCATATCAAATGGAAGCAAAGATCATGGCTAAGTACGTCAAGGAAACTTACCCAGGCAAGAAGATTGCACTTATCTATCAGGATGATGACTTTGGTCGCGATGCACTCGCTGGCTTTAAGACAGCAGGTCTGACATTTGATGCATCCATTCCTTACGCTTCAGGTTCACAGGC
>CAXNHI010000083.1:0-4370 GCA_964202195.1 Candidatus Planktophila sp.
CTTTCATCCAGCGCACCTTGGATTGCAGCTGTTGCAAGAAGTGCTGGTGCAAGGAAAGTTAAGTATGAAACTCCATCCACACCAGCACTGCCTGCATTCTGATCAATAAAAGAGCCAAGGCCCAGACCGATGGAAACGAGATAAAGGACTGGGTTGGCGACTGCAATTGCAATGATGAGCCAGACCCATTTGAGCATTGAGCGCAGACGAGCTTCAGTGACAAAGATTGCGCCACGAGCAGCTACTTTGGCAGCATCAACAATCTTTAGTGAGCCTTGCCGCGCTTGGAAAGAACTCATTAATCGACCAGCGTTCTTCCGGTCAGTCGCAAGAAGACATCTTCGAGAGAGCTGCGACGTACAAGAGAAGTCTTAGGGTGGAAGTTCTTTTCATATACGTGTTCCAGGAGTTCTTCTCCATCTTCTGTGTACATCAAGATACGGTCTGGAAGTTCTTCGATCCGATCACATAACTGTCGTAGCTCATCTGCCATCTGAGAATTGCGCTCTGATCCAAAGCGAACTTCAAGAACTTCCTTGGTTGAGTAATCCTTAATCAATTGAGCAGGGCTTCCTTGAGCCATGATCGAACCCTTATCCATCACAACTAGGCGATCACAGAGTTGTTCAGCCTCATCCATAAAGTGGGTAGTAATAAGTAGCGTCACACCATCTTCTTTGAGTCTAAAGAGGCGATCCCACAAGATATGTCGAGCTTGCGGATCAAGGCCAGTTGTTGGCTCATCGAGCATCAAAATTTCAGGTTCGCTGACGAGTGCACGCGCAATTGTGAGGCGGCGCTTCATTCCACCGCTTAACGCTTCAACTTTTGCATTTCTTTTCTCTACAAGTTGTGCGAAAGTCAGAAGCTCTTCAATCTTGCCCTTGAGAAATTTGCGGCTAAGACCAAAGTAACGTCCGTAGATATAGAGATTCTCAGTAACGGTGAGATGAGTATCTAAATTATCTTGCTGTGGAACAACCCCTAAGTGTGCGCGGATCTGTGGGCCGAAATGCTCAGGGTCTTTATCCAAGATAGTGAGATCGCCAGATGTGCGTTGTGATGTTGCACCGATCATCCGCATCGCAGTTGATTTTCCAGCACCATTTGGACCAAGTAGGCCGAAAGATTCACCCTTAACTACATCAAGACCGATGCCGTTAACAGCGGTGAAATCGCCGAACTTTTTAGTCAGTCCACGCGCATGGATAAGAGATTGAGTCATTATCCGATCTTATCGCGATTGCTGAATTGTTCTAATCCACTCTTCGACTGCATCAGGGTGACGCGGAATTCGCTCTGAGAGATTCAGGCATCCATCTGCAGTCACAAGTACGTCATCTTCAATGCGAATACCAATGCCGCGATATTCAGCGGTGAAGAGCTCATCATCAGGCTGAATGTATAACCCTGGTTCGACGGTAAGAATCATTCCCTCACGCAGAACTGCATCGGTGTAATTCTCTTTACGTGCCTTTGCGCAATCATGTACATCAAGACCTAAGTGATGGCTCACCCCATGCAAAGTCCAACGACGATGCAGACCAACTTCAGGCCGCAGTGATTCCTCCGCGCTGACTGTAAGCACGCCCATATCCGCCAAACCCTTTGCCAGTACTTCTTGGCAGGCTTTATTAATATCTGAAAAAACTGCGCCAGGCTTCACTGCTGCAAATCCAGCAAGTTGTGATTCATAGACCAACATATAGAGAGCACGTTGTGCCGGTGAGAACTTTCCAGAGATCGGCAAGGTGCGTGTGATATCTGCGGTGTAGAAGGAATCTACTTCGATTCCTGCATCAATCAATACAAGATCTCCATTGTGAACGGGACCATCATTGCGAGTCCAATGAAGAACACAAGCATGTGAACCACTTGCTGCGATGGTGTTGTAACCAACGCCATGACCTTCGAGTCGAGCACGACCGAAGAATGCACCTTCAATAATGCGCTCACCGCGAGGATGTTCGGCAGCTGCAGGTAGAGTCAGGATTACATCGTTAAATCCGAAACCAGTCGCATCAACTGCCAGTTGCATCTCACGAATTTCGTAATCATCTTTGATTAGCCGGTGCTCTGAAGTAAAGATTAAGAACTCTTCTTCGCGCGGATGAACTGCAATTACTGCATCAACCATACGGTCTCCTCCGCGCAACAAAAGTGCAGGAGTGCCAGTGAGGAAATTCTTAAGCTCGGTTACTTTGCGCGCGGCAATTTGATATCGAGATTGCGCCTCGCTTAGCGTGTAGCGACGCCCAACCCAGAGCTCGCCATAGTGGGTATCGCGATAGAAAGCTTCAGTGTCTCGCGTTGAACGCGGATGTATATATAGATAGGTATCGTGGCCACCTTCTGGTTTTGGTTCCAGAACCAGGACAGCATCTTCTGTCGCGTCGCTGCCCTGAACTCCGCTGTAGTAAACAAAAGTTGAATCTGGTCGATATGTGTAGTCGGTATCGCATGTTCGATTCTTCGAATTACCGGCAGGAATAACTAGGCGCATCCCAGGGAAAGCTGCCGAGAGAACTTGCCTACGCGTATATGCGTAGGTAACAACTTCAAGAGGCTCTAGTTCAGGCAGATCAGAAGGGATCCAACCCGTCTTCATAAACTCACCATAAGCTTCAGAAGGCGCCTGATCGTGCACTCTCTTTGTTGTGGTGATCTCTCCTTCAGCGTTCTCATTATTCATATCTTTAGTCTACCGAGATCAATCTAAAACTGAAGCCCCTTCACGAAGCCACTTTGCCCTTGTATACTTACCGAATGCGCAGTGCTGATTGGTTTGAAGGAAATACAAAAGATTCATATATTCACCGCGCATGGATGCGCCGTGGAAATCCTGATTCAGCCTTCACCGGTACCCGCCCACAGATCGCAATTCTTAATACTGCATCCGATCTCACCCCATGCAACATGCACCTTGCTGAGGTTGCGCAGAGTGTAAAGAACGGAATCTGGGAAGCCGGCGGAATTCCACACAATCTACCGATGCTCTCACTCGGTGAAACTAATTTGCGTCCAACTGCAATGCTCTGGCGCAACTTAGCTGCGATGGCAGCAGAGGAAATGATTCGTGGTAATCCAATTGATGGTGTTGTTCTTCTTGGTGGTTGCGATAAAACAATTCCATCACTTCTCATGGGTGCAACATCTGTCAATCTCCCAGCAATTATTGTTCCTGGTGGACCAATGCTTAATGGAACATTTAAAGGAAAGATGTTGGGCTGCGGCACAGATGTCTGGCGCTTTAGCGCCGATGTGCGTTCTGGAAAGATGAGTCAAGAAGACTTCAACGCATCAGAGCGTTCCATGATTCGCAGTAAAGGTCATTGCAACACAATGGGAACAGCCTCAACAATGGGTTGTATCGCAGAAGCGTTAGGTATGACGTTGCCAGGTTTAGCCGGAACTCCAGCTGCGGACAGTCGCTTACTTCAAGCAAGTCATGATTCCGGACGCCGCATCGTTGAGATGGTGAAAGAAGATTTGAAGCCGCAAGACATCCTCACCTTTGGCGCGTTCACCAATGCGATTGTGGCACTTGGTGCAATCGGCGGATCAACAAACGCAGTTGTGCACTTACTTGCAATCGCAGGCCGTGCTGGTGTTGAACTCACGCTCGATGATTTCGACCGCATCGGTTCGCGTATCCCGCTACTTGTAAATCTTCTCCCAGCAGGTGAGCACCTCATGGAGGATATGTTCCGTGCAGGCGGTTTGCGTGCAGTACTGGCACAAGTTGAAAAACACCTTGATCGCAGCGCAATCAACGTCACTGGCAAGCCTTTGGTGGACAGCCTCAAGGGTGCAGAGATTTATGATTCAACAGTCATCGCAACATACGAGAAGCCACTTCAACTTGAAGCTGGCATCGCGGTCTTGCGTGGAAACATTGCTCCCGATGGCGCTGTAATCAAACCTGCTGCAGCCAGCCCACATCTACTTGTCCATACCGGCACCGCGGTCGTCTTTGAAAGTATTGAAGATTTCCATGCGCGCATTGATGATCCAGATCTCGATGTAGATGAAAATAGCGTTCTAATTTTGCGCGGATGCGGACCAAAGGGATATCCAGGAATGCCAGAAGTTTCAAATATGGCGATTCCAAAGAAGTTACTTGAAAAAGGTATTGATGATCTCGTGCGAATCTGCGACGGACGTATGAGTGGAACAGCTTTTGGAACTGTTGTCTTACATGTTTCCCCCGAGGCTGCAGCCGGCGGCCCTCTTGCACTTATTCGCAGCGGTGACTTGATTGAACTCAATGTTCCAGCACGAACAATCAATGTGAAAATCAGTGATGCGGAATTAGCAGCGCGAACTCCCTCAGCAGCAACACTAGAAAGTTTGGCGAAACCAACTCGAGG
>CAXNHI010000084.1:0-4343 GCA_964202195.1 Candidatus Planktophila sp.
CGCGGCAAGAAGGTGGAACGCTGGGTTCGCCAAACTAACTTTAAGAATGCAGAAGCAATTGGATATCTTGCAGATCGCCTGGCACAACTTGGCGTCGAGAAAGATCTCTACAAAAAGGGTGCAGTTGCAGGAAGTGAAGTACGAATCGGCGATGGCGATAACGAAATCATCTTCGATTGGGAGCCAACTATTGAAGCCGGCGCTGAACAGCTCGCGGGCCACCTTCATCGTCGCGGAGAAGACTCACGTCTAGAATCAACATGGGTTGTGACAGAGCGCGAGATCGACATACTCAGTGATGACGAGATCGCAAAGCAGTGGGAGTACAACGTAGAAGATCCGCATTCTCCACAGGTTATTCAGGTTATTAATGGCAAAGAGATCAAGGAAAGCGACGGAAAGGGGTAGCCACATGGATCGCAACGCTGTCACATCTGCAAAGCGCATTGTTATCAAGATTGGTTCTTCATCGCTGACTGGAACTGCTGGATCCCAACTCGATTCTGTATCCGTTGAAAAAATCGTAACTGTTATTGCTGCCCTCAAAGCACGTGGAGCTGAAGTCGCACTTGTTTCATCTGGTGCTATCGCTGCGGGTTTGGCACCACTCAAACTCACCACTCGACCAAAAGATTTGCCAACTCAGCAGGCTGCAGCATCCGTTGGACAGGGTTTATTGATCGCTCGATATAACGAAGCTTTTACTTCTCATTCAATTTTGTCTTCTCAGGTATTGCTGACAACTGAAGATATTGTGCGACGCTCGCATTATCAGAATGCCCACCAAACTTTGGCAAAACTTCTCTCACTCGGCGTCGTGCCGATCATTAATGAAAATGACACCGTAGGAACTCAAGAGATTCGCTTTGGTGATAACGACCGCTTAGCAGCACTAGTTGCTCTTTTGATTGGTGCAGACCTCCTTGTACTAGTTTCAGATATCGACGCTCTCTACGACGCACCTCCTACACAAGCTGGTGCATCTGCAATCCATGAAGTGATTGCAATGGCAGATATTGAATCAATTGCACTGGGAGGTGCGGGTTCAGCTGGAGTCGGTAGTGGGGGAATGGTTACCAAAGTCGAGGCTGCGCGAATTTCAACAAGTGCCGGTATCCCAATGTTGTTGACATCTCTTGCACAATCTGCCGAAGCACTTTCTGGAAGCAAAGTTGGCACGTTTTTTCATTCACAAGGTGGACGCACAACATCTCGTCTGCTCTGGCTTGCTCATGCGTCAACTCCACAAGGTCGCTTAGTTTTAGATGATGGAGCAGTCAAAGCAATCCGTGAACGCGGTGTTTCGTTACTTCCAGCTGGTGTGACTAGCGTGAGCGGTGAATTTATCTCAGGAGATACCGTCGAACTCGTTTCACAAAGTGGCGAAGTAATCGCACGAGGACTAGTCGCCTTTGATTCAACAGAGATTCCACAAATGCTGGGCCGATCGACTAAAGAATTAGCAGCTTCGCTTGGGGCAGAGTATGAGCGGGAACTCGTTCATAGAGATGATCTAGTTCTCCTCTGAATCTCTGTGCACACACAATGATGAGATCGGACGCTAGGCTTATTCCTATGGATGCACGAGAAATTGTCGAAGGGCTAGCGCTGACAGCACGCGTGGCTGCTCGTACATTGGTCGCCACAACTGGCGAAGAACGTCGTCAGGCACTTCTTGCAATCGCAGATGAAATTGCTGCTCGCACGGACGAAATTATTGCCGCAAATAGCCGTGACATTGAGCGAGCCAAATCAGATTCAATGCGCCCTCAGATGCAGGATCGACTTTTGCTTACACGGGAGAGAATCGCGGGAATTGCTGCCGGTGCTAGACAAGTTGCAGCACTTGAAGATCCACTCGGTCGCATCTTAAAGAAATCAACTCTTCCCAACGGCCTCGAGCTCGAACAGATGAGCGTTCCATTTGGAGTCATCGGAATGGTTTATGAAGCTCGGCCAAATGTCACTGTTGATGCTGCCGTCATTCTATTAATGTCTGGAAATGCAGCGCTTCTTCGCGGCTCATCTTCAGCCGAAGCGAGCAATAAAGTTCTTATTGATGTCATGAGATCTGCGCTAGCAAAGACGAAAATCTCACCAGATGTCATTCAGTTAGTTCCATCCGATGATCGCGCAACGGTTCAAGCGCTCCTTACCGCTCGTGGAAAAGTTGATCTTGTTATTCCGCGTGGAAGTGCCGCCCTCATTCGTATGGTCGTCGATGAAGCAACAGTGCCAACAATTGAGACAGGTGCTGGCGTCTGTCACGTTTATGTGGATGCATCGGCTGATCTAGCTAAAGCTCTTCCAATTGTGATGAACTCAAAGATCCACAGACCAAGTGTCTGCAACGCCGCAGAGACTGTACTCGTTCACAAATCTCTTGCAGAGAAATTCTTACCTACCTTACTGACTTCACTCCATGGCGCCGGTGTATTACTTCATTGCGATGAAGCAGCCGAGTTAATTGCAAAAACGCTCTCGATTGATGTCACTCGCGCCACTGCCCAAAACTGGGGCACGGAGTATGGCGTCCTTGAAATGAATGTGGGAGTTGTAGATTCGCTAGAGAGCGCTATCGATCACATCGCAACCTTTGGCACTCAGCACACCGAAGCAATCGTTACCGAGGATAAAGAGAGTGCACGTCGATTCATTGCAATGTCAGATTGCGCAGCAGTAATGGTCAACGCATCTACTCGATTTACAGATGGTGAGCAGATGGGCTTTGGCGCAGAGATCGGAATCTCAAATCAAAAGCTTCACGCCCGTGGCCCTATGGGGTTAGAGGCGATGACAACTACTACCTGGATCGTCACTGGAACCGGACAAATTCGCTCTTAAGCCTTTCTTTTTATAGACTCCACTCATGAGCAGCCTGTCGCGTGATGATGTCGCAAAGTTGGCAGCCCTTGCCCGTATCGAGATGAGTGAAGAAGAGCTGGTAAGTCTTGCTTCACAATTTGGGATGATTCTTGATGCTGTTGCTCGCGTTCAGGAAGTTGACCTCGATGGGGTCGTACCTACATCTCATCCGCAGCCTATCCACAATGTTTTTCGCGAAGATGTAGTTCACCCAAGTCTTACTCCAAAACAAGCGCTCTCCGGTGCACCTGCCCAAGAAGAACAGCGTTTTCGCGTTCCACAGATTCTTGGTGAAGCTGAGTGATTACACAGAGCGCAGCGGCAATGTCAGAGGCCCTATCAAAGGGTGAAGTGACATCTACAGAATTAACGCAAGCTCATTTAGATCGCATCGCTGCCGTTGACTCATCTGTAAAAGCATTTTTACATGTTGATGCTGAAGGAGCGCTGGCACAAGCTGCGCGAGTTGATGCTGATCGCAGTTCTGGAAAGAAGTTGCATCCACTGGCTGGAATTCCATTAGCTCTTAAAGATGTTCTTACTCAAGAAGGTATTCCAACAACGGCTGGTTCAAAGATCTTGCAGGGGTGGAAGCCTCAGTACGATTCGACCGTTGTTTCTAAGATTAAAGATGCTGGCATCGTCATCCTAGGTAAGACAAATATGGACGAGTTTGCGATGGGTTCATCGACAGAAAATTCAGCTTACGGTCCAACCTTTAATCCGTGGGATCTATCTCGCACACCAGGTGGATCTAGTGGAGGTTCTGCAGCAGCGGTCAGTGCTTATGAGGCACCTCTTGCAATTGGATCAGATACAGGCGGATCAATTAGACAACCTGCAGCGCTGACAGGAATTGTTGGAGTTCGCCCCACATATGGAGCAGTCTCTCGTTACGGACTCATTGCATACTCATCTAGCCTTGATCAGGCGGGACCTTTTGGTCGCACTGTTTTAGATACTGCGCTCTTGCATGATGTGATGGCAGGACATGATCCAAAAGATGCAACAAGTATCAAGGGAAGCTTTCCTGATGTAGTTGCAGCAGCACGAAAGTGCGATGTTAAGGGAATGAAGATTGGTGTCATTAAGCAGCTACAGGGAGAGGGATATCAAAGTGGCGTACAAGCTCGCTTTGATGAATCCTTGCGAGTTTTAGCATCTCTTGGTGCGCAGATCGTAGAAGTTGATTGCCCTAGCTTTGAATACGCACTAGCTGCCTATTACCTCATTGCACCGTCTGAATGTTCTTCTAACCTGGCTCGCTTCGATGCCATGCGTTATGGCCTTCGCCTAGGAGATAGCGATGGTGCATCTGCCGAATCTGTTATGAATGCAACGCGTAATGCTGGTTTTGGACATGAAGTTAAGCGTCGCATCATTCTTGGAACCTACGCTCTCTCATCTGGCTACTACGACGCTTATTACGGAAGCGCTCAAAAGATCCGCACACTGATCATTCAAGATTACGCGAAAGC
>CAXNHI010000085.1:0-4338 GCA_964202195.1 Candidatus Planktophila sp.
GTGGCACCAGCTACAAGTAGATGGGGCATCTTCGCTAGATTTGCACAGACAAAATTACCTTCAACATCTTTTCCGAGCGCCACCAGCATCGGATGGTGGTCTTGGCCGGCAACCGATGAGCGCATCACATCACCTAAAGCGACGATTTCACGGTCAGCATTTGGAATTTCAATACCGACGGCAGACTTTCCTGGAATTGGAGAGAGGATACGTACGTCGCTACTTGCCACAGCGTAAGAGATGTTCTTAGCGAGTGCGGTAATGCGCTCAACTTTTACAGCATTTCCCAACTCAACTTCATAGCGGGTTACCGTTGGGCCGCGCATAAATCCTGTCACTTCAGCATCAATTTCAAATTGCTTAAAGACCTCCGTGAGCGCTGCTACTACGGTCTCATTTGCCTTGCTCTTACTCTTTGCAGCTGGGCCAGTTCGCAATAGATCTTGCGGTGGAAGTTCGTAGGTCGAATCTCCGGTGAGAAGAAGCTGCTCGATACGTTTTACCACTCCCCCGCTTGTCCCCTGACCCGTGAGCGGTACTAGCGGTCTCGGTGTCTCAACTGTAAATTCCTGATCGAATTCATCTTCATCTAAGGGTTCATCTTCTTCTGGATCTGAATCTGGATGCCATCCAACTACAGGCGTATCAAAAGGTGGTGTATCTGTAATTTCAAATTCTTCTTCTGTGCGCTCTGGCCTCTTACTCCACATCCATGAGAAGAGAGCCGAGATTTTTGCGAGCACCGACGAGAAAGGAGTTGCCGTTGTAATCAATATCCCGAAGATAAAGAGGAGTACTAAGAAAGGTTGGGCAAGGACTTCCGTCATAAGTCGTTCTAGTGGAAATGAAACGCCGTATCCGAGAAGGCCTCCACCGTTTCTCATATCTGTTGCGCCATCTACCGGCGCAGCAAATCCCGAAACAAAATGGATGAGACCTGTACTAGAAATCAGAAGCATGAGAACGCCAATTACTATACGTCCTAAAGACTTGCTGTCTGCTGGCTTCCTGAAGAGACGAAATGCGAAATATCCGAGAATGATCGGGGCGAAGAAACCGATCTTGCCAAATGCACCATAAAAAATCGCGTAGAGAAAATCACTTAAGATGCTCTCAGATTTAAACCACGTTCCAACGAGAGAAGCAATTGCAAGAATCAGGACAATTAAACCTGCCCCATCGCGACGATGAGCGGGATCAAGATCTTTAGCTCCGCGAGCTAAGAAGCGGACAGAGGAACCAAGAGCCTTAGCTAGGGCTGACCAGGTGGCACTGACGGCACGGCCTACGACTGCAAGGAAGGATGAACCTTGTTTTGTGCGAGTCTTTTTCTTGGCCACACCTTTTATATTATCAGTTAGACCTCTACAACTACGGGAACAATCATCGGACGGCGCCGATGTTTTTGTCCGACCCAATTTCCAATAGTCCGTCGAACAACCTGCTGCAATTGGTGGGTTCCATCAATTCCATCAGCAACAGCGCGAGCTAAGGCTTTTTCAATCTCTGTCTTGACTTCATCAAAGAGCGCTTCATCTTCATTAAAGCCTCGAGCGTGTATATCTGGACCAGAAATGATCTTTCCGCTCTGCGCCTCAACGACAACAAATACTGAGATAAATCCTTCTTCTCCGAGAATGCGACGATCCTTCAAGGAGGACTCGGTGATATCGCCAATACTCTGTCCATCTACATAGACAAATCCACAAGGCACTGAACCAACTACTTCGGCAACATGATCAATAAGATCAACGACAATTCCATTTTCAATAATAAAGGCGTTTTCGCGAGGTACTCCTGATTCGATAGCCAGTTCTGCATTTGCCTTGAGATGTCTCCACTCACCGTGAACTGGAAGCGCGTACTTTGGCTTAACAATGTTGTAGCAATAGAGGAGCTCTCCCGCAGCTGCGTGACCCGAAACATGCACCATCGCATTTGCCTTGTGGACTACCTTTGCACCAAAACGCGTGAGCTCATTGATTATTCGAAAGACTGAGTTCTCATTGCCTGGAATCAGTGATGAGGCAAGAATGACAGTGTCACCTTCACCTACACGAATCTGATGGTCACCATTAGCCATCCGGGAAAGTGCTGCCATTGGTTCACCCTGTGAGCCTGTACAAATCAAAACAACATCATCTCCATAGTTTTCGAGATCTTTGGCATCGAGAACCAAATCTGGCGGAACAGTCAGGTAACCCATCTCTTGTGCAATCTTCATATTGCGCACCATTGATCGGCCAATGAATACAACTTTTCGACCATTCTCTGCTGCGACATCAATTACTTGTTGAACGCGATGCACGTGAGAAGAAAACGAGGCAACGATCACTCGCCGTTTAGTTGAAGCAATCACACGATGCAACGCAGGCATAATCTCTCGCTCTGACGGGGTAAATCCTGGGACATCTGCATTTGTGGAATCAACAAGGAAGATATCTACGCCTTCTTCTCCCATTCTGGCAAAAGTGCGAAGATCGGTAAGGCGACCATCTAGCGGAAGTTGATCCATTTTGAAATCGCCGGTGTGAAGGACTCGACCTGCCTCAGTGCGAATGGAGATAGCAAGGGCATCGGGTATCGAGTGATTTACCGCGACAAACTCAAGCTCAAAGGGTCCAATATCTTCAGTCATACCTTCGCGAACTTCACGAGTAAGCGCGGTGATCCGATGTTCTTTAAGTTTGGCTGTAATGAGCGCAAGCGTCAGTGGCGATCCATATAAAGGAATATCTCCACGTTCGCGAAGTAAATATGGGACTGCGCCAATGTGATCTTCATGGCCGTGTGTCAAAACAATTGCAATCACATCTTCGAGGCGATCACGAATATATGAAAAATCCGGAAGAATAAGATCGATTCCTGGCTGATTATCTTCCGGGAAAAGAACTCCACAATCAACAATGAGAAGCTTGCCTTTGTTCTCGTAGACAGTCATATTGCGACCGATTTCAGCAATTCCGCCGAGAGCAACGATGCGAAGTCCGCCAGTGGCAAGTTTAGGTGGAGTGCCTAAATTAGGATGTGGATTAGTCATATTAAATTACGTTAGCCAAGCTGCACGCCACCGGCGATAAGATCTTCGCGCAAGGTAGCGATCTGAGCTGGTGTTGCATCTACAAGAGGAAGTCGTGTGGTGCCGCCAGGCAGACCCATGAGATTCATCGCTGCCTTGGTCAATATTGCGCCTTGTGTTTTAAATGTTCCCTTAAATACTGGAATTAGTTTCTGATGAATTTCAAGTGCCCGGGCAATATCCCCAGCAAACCAGGCATCAAGCATTTCTCTAAGTTCGCTGCCCACTGTGTGGCCACAGACTGAAACAAAACCAACTGCGCCAATAGATAAGAATGGGAGGTTGAGAATGTCATCTCCTGAGTAGACCGGGATTCCGCAGCGGGCAATCACATCAGAAGTTGCTGCGAGATTTCCCTTTGCATCCTTGAGGGCAACGATATTTGGTATTTCGAAGAGGCGAACAATTGTGTCGCTCTCAATCTCTACTCCTGTACGTCCAGGAATGTCATACATCATGATTGGGAGATCTGTTGCGCTGGCAACTGCCTTAAAGTGCGCTTCGATTCCAGCCTGAGGGGGCTTGTTGTAATAAGGAGTAACAATGAGGAGACCGTCTGCACCGGCATCGGCTGAACGTTTAGCTTGCTCAACTGTGTAAGACGTTTCATTATCGCCGGCACCCGAGAGAACCTTTACTCGAGATCCGACAGTGCTCTTTACAACTTTAATGATCTCCAGTTTCTCTGAAGACTTTGTAGTGGGGGCTTCACCTGTAGTTCCATTGACTGCAATCGCATCATGTCCATGGTCAGCTAAGTGTGTGGCAAGAGTTGCAATGCCATCCCAATCAATTGAACCGTCCTTGGCAAAAGGGGTAATCATTGCCGTGATTAGGCGTCCAAAAGGAGCTGTCGTTCTCATTCGCACACCTTATCGTGACCGTGAGCGCCTTTCAATAATCCTTGCGACTCACGCAGATTAAGGAGCGACGCGACCAGACTTTTCAAATGCTCCGTAGGTCAAAGGCATTAATTTGGCGAATTCAGCCTCCATTTTTTCAGCGACCATTTCGATCTCTCGTTGTGGGTAGCTTGGAAAATGCGAACCTTCACGTGCTGTACGCAATGAGAGAAAATTCATGAGCGCTCGTGCATTCATCGTGACATACATGGATGAATAAGTTGCGACCGGGAGAACTACGCGAGCTACTTCGCGGGCAACTCCAGCTTCAAGCATTTTTTGATAACTGTCATAGGCAACAAGATAAGCCTCTTTCATCGCAGTGACAGATATTTCAAATTGCTCTGGCGTGCCATC
>CAXNHI010000086.1:0-4337 GCA_964202195.1 Candidatus Planktophila sp.
TTGCGCGCTACTGAAATAGTTGGTGGAAGTAATAAAGTGCCGGCATTTGCTTCTGCGCGGAGTTGATCGCGAGTAAACCACTTCACCTCTGTTATCTCTGTACCATCTGGTCGCGCTGATTCTGGAAAATCTGTAATCGCATCAAATGAAATCATGATTGATGCTGGGAAAGGCCAGGGTTGTGAACCAAGATAATTAATCTCTCGAACGCTCACACCAGATTCTTCGAAGACTTCGCGTGCCACACATTGCTCGAATGTTTCACCTGGTTCTAGGAATCCTGCAAAGCATGAGAATCGACCTTCAGGCCAGACTGGTTGGTGACCCAAGAGAATGCGATCATCGTTATCGCGGATCAAAACAATAACAGCGCCGTCTGTGCGCGGATGATGTTGGCTCTTATCGATATCGCAGACGCGTACTGCACCGCCGAGATCTACTCGAGTCGGCGCTCCGCACTTGGCACAACATGGATGTGCACGATGCCAATTACTTAAGGCAACTGCGTGCAACGCTAGTTCGCCATCGATATCTGAAAGCTCGGCACCGACTTCGCGCAAGGTTGTAAATCCCACCTGCATCTCTTCATCGCTCTTTGCAACGCTCCACTGTGTATCCCATGCACAGTAGGGATCGCCAGTGACGGCATTAAGCCCGAGAAAATATCGTGAGCCTTCTTTAAATTCACCGCTAGCAATCAGTGCAGCAACGCGATCAGCGTTGAGATATCCCTCTGCACCGATTCGCCCCTGTGCAATATGCAGAATCTGCGCCTTCGACCAGAGCAGATCTAACGTTGCGGGGGTTTCACGCAGATGGCTGGCGCGGTCGATCCGTGAAGGTTGGCTATTGATCGCGCTCATAAGGGGCAACGGTACTAGCCTGCTCGCTATGCGCATTACCTCGTGGAATCTCCTGCATGGAATGGCTATTCCGCCCTCCCCAACCCCGACCTCACTGGCCGAAGCCGCAGCAAAAATTGCCGAGGAGCTGGCTCCTGACCTCGTTGGTGTTCAAGAATGTGATTACTGGTTAGAGCGTTCTGGAAATGCAAATCAAATCGCAGATGTTGCGACAAGTATCGGTGCGCCGTACTTTGCATTCGCTCCTTCGATCATCGGTACCCCCGGAGAAAAGTGGAGAAAGTTGCAGGTAAGTGATCAAAGAATTATCACCAACGCAGATGGTGCCAAGCAATATGAAGGTAGCTACGGAATTGGAATTGCTTCAAAGATAGAGGTCGTGAAGTGGCATCGCCTCGATCTCGGTAACGCTCCCTTTGGCGCTCCGCTATTAATTGCTGGCGATGAGAGTGGTCCCGGAAAACCCCGCCTCCTTTATATTCGAGATGAACCACGTTTAGCGGTTGCAGCAACGCTTGCAAATGGTTACACCGTAATTAATGCCCATCTCTCTTTTATGCCTGGATATAACCTTCGTCAATTAAATAAAATAAAGCGATGGGCGCAAGAACTTGAGATAGCAACTGGGACGATGGCAATCATCATGGGCGATTTCAATCTTCCTCTAAACCTGCCTGTTGTAGGTTCGAATTGGAAATCGTTAGCATCGTACTCAACATATCCAAGTTGGGGTGCAAAGATTCAATTTGATTACATCTTGAGCAAAGAAGCTCTAGCTTCAAAGCCGCTGCCGACGCTCATGCCCGGCGTGAGCGATCATCTTCCAATCTCAGCGGAGATTCTTAGCTCACTTGATTAAAGCAAGTTTTAGCATCACTCAGCAAATTGTGTAAGTAAGGCTACAAGTTCGGCCTCACTCATCAAATCTGCAGGGCGATCTGTAACTGCTGTTGGAACATAGTGGAATGCCGCACTCACTTCACCAACTGAAATACCTTCCAGCGTTGCCCACGCTAGGCGATAGACAGCGAGCTGAATAGCAGCTGATTTTCCTAGCTTTTTCGAGCCCGTCTTCCAGTCGACTACCTCGTAACGATCGCCATCTTTATAGACAGCATCGATGCGGCCTCGAATGAGAACACCAGCAATGACTGTTTCAAAGGGAACTTCGACTGCATGTGGAGTGCGCTCTGCCCATGAACTTGCAAGCCAAGCAGCCTTGAGATCTTCCAGCTTCTGATCTGCTTCAAGCGGCTCGAGTTGATCGAAATCTTCATCATCAAAAAGGGTTGCCACGTTGAAGTGTTTTTCAATCCATAAGTGGAAGGCTGTTCCGCGGCGTGAAAACTCGTCACTGGCGCGCGGCATCGGACGACGGATAGAAAGTGCGAGAGCTTCTGGATCTTCATGCAACGCAATCAAGGTAGAAGTCGCCATACGTGGAGGAAGTGCAACAGTTGAAACTGCGCTCTTATACATGTCGATTTCATTGATGATTGCATGGGTATCACGAGCCCATGAAGCAATCTCGTCTTCGCCGTTGCCAACTTGGATTAGTTCGTCAACTGAGATTGTCACAGTTGAATTCACAAGTGAGATCTGTGCGTTAAAAGCTTCACGGCGATCTGCGATTGAATCGGCAGGCCATTGCGCAGTGGCTGGGTTCTCACGCACCGGATTGCGTGCGCCATCTTCAGGTGCGCCATCAAAGGTAATGATGCGACCAGATTGAGTTGCGACCTTATGTGCTTGCTCGAAGATGGATGAAGGTTTAACCGACTTCTGACCATCACGCCACCACGATGTTGTGCAGATCAAGTGGCTCTTAGCACGCGTCATCGCTACATAACCAAGGCGAATCTCTTCCTGTTCCTTAAAGATATTGCACTGATCTTTAAATGTACGGATAGCTTTTCCGGCATCGGCATTCGATGTAACACCGCCCCAGGTAAATATCGGAAGTTGCCCAGCATCTCCGCGAAGAGCAAAGGGAATATGGCGCTCATTGGTGAGCCAATTATCGGGATCGCCCTTGTGGTCACTGGGGAAAGTGCCTTCAGCTAAGCCTGGCACTGCAACTACATCCCATTCGGCACCTTTAGCGCTATGGATCGTAAGTATCTGCACCGCTTCGCGACTTGCCTCAGCAGCACCGGCTTTGAGACCGCCTTCTTCTCGACTGGCGATATCTAACCATTGCAAGAATGCATTAAGTGATGCGCCGTTGCGCGCAAATTTAGCAGCCTCATCCATAAAGCGATCAATGTGGCGGCGACCAGATCGAGTGCCATCGCGTAAGAGAACTTCAACTTCGAGGTTGAGGTATCGCTCGATCTCTGCGATGAGATCTGTAATGGCACCCCCTGCGCGCGAACGTAGGCGTCGCAGATCTGCGGCAAATTCAGTAAGGCGTTGATAACCGACTGCGCTAAATGCAGATCGATCTGCTTTGTTGATCTCATCGAGGGCATCGATCAATGAACCTAAGAATTGATCGTCAGCTTCTGCCGAATCTGGATTACCAGCAACAATTTTCTTAACGAGTGAGCGACTATCACTTGAAGATGCTTTAGCGAGTGATCGCGAGTGAGATCCAAGGGCAGCGATATCGGCGGCCCCAAGAGCTAAGTGCGGACCAGTGAGCATGCGCATCAAAGATGAACCTGCATCGGGATTGCCGATGATGGAGAGCATGGCAACAATATCTGCAACTTCTGGAACATGGACTAGTCCACCTAAACCAACAACTTCACATTCGATATCGGCGTTACGTAGTGCGCTTTGTAGCGCAGGGATCTGTGCGCGCTTACGAACCAAGATTGCAAAGGTCTTTGGAACTTTACTTGTCTCAACCAGGCGCTCTGGATTCTTCCAAAGAGGTGCGATGTATTCCGCGATTGCAGCTGCTTCTGCTTCCATAGTTTCAAAGAGACCAACAGCGAGATCGCCCTTACCTGCACCTATGCGCGGTGTCAGTGGTGAAACGTTGAGATTTCCAAGTGATCGCACCTGGCTAGAGATCACATTCGCTAAATCAAGGATTGCTACATCATTTCTAAAGGTGGTTAAAAGCTCATATATTTCACTGCCCGTAGAGCCCTTGGCCTTAGGGAAGTACTCGCCGAATGAACCGATTGTTCCGGCGGAAGCTCCACGCCAGGTATAGATCGATTGGCATGGATCGCCCACTGCGGTGACGGGATGGCCATTACCAAAGAGGGCTGAGAGTAAACGAACTTGTGATTGAGAAGTATCTTGATATTCATCGAGCAGTACAACGGCGTACTTACCGCGTTCGATCGCTGCGACATCAGGAAACTTCATCGCAATATCTGCAGCAAGTGACATCTGATCGTCGAAGGAGAGAGTTCCTTCACCGCGCCGTGTCTCAATAAAGCGTTCAACCAATGGCAAAAGAGCAATGCGCTGGCGCGCGGTGCGTGCAACGGTTCGCACTTCTGCGTTGAGTGCGCC
>CAXNHI010000087.1:0-4321 GCA_964202195.1 Candidatus Planktophila sp.
GCTCCATAATCATTGAGATTGGCGGCAGAAATAACTGGCAGCATTTTGGATTGAGCCCCGCTGTAGGCAAATACCACGCGACCGTACTGGGCGAGGATTTCGATATCTGAAATACGGGCACTTCGTATCGGACCAATCAGTGTGGGAATCTCGGAAGAGAAGACTGCCGCTAAACGGGTCAGCCCGCCTTCAACTTGCTCGATATAAACAATGTCTGCGCGATCAATACCTATCTGAGGACGGGCCGAAACTGTGTCATCAATCTTTACAACAAGTATCTCGCCGTCACTTCCTTCGCGACCAGAGAGCGAGTTATAGGTTGGCTCTTCAAAGATTTCTGTGATAAGAGATTTCTGCGATGCTGGGAGAAAGGCAACCGCAGCAAGCGAGAGCGAAATGAGCGCAACGAATACCGTAATGACCTTCTTCATTAATCGCTTTCACGAATGAGTAGCCAATCCCAGGCACGGGATTCGGATGTCACATTAACTTTCTCTCCGGTTGCAAGTGCCTTCTCATAGATTTCATATACTTGATTTGCCACAAGGCCCCAGTCAAAACGTTGCGCATGAGCTCGGCCAGCCTCGGCGAGAGCTTTACGTTTTTCATCTTCACGCAAGAGATCAATAACAACCTTGGCCAATGACTGAGAGTCTTCTGACTCGAAGAGCGCACCGTACTTTCCGCCGCCTAAAAGATCATGAAAGGCCGGGATATCACTTGCAACAACTGCAGCGCCGCCAGCCATTGCTTCCGCGATGATGATGCCGAAGGATTCTCCCCCTGTATTCGGTGCGATATAGAGGGCGATAGATTTAAGAAAATTTGCCTTTTCATTCTCTGAAATTTTACCTAGAAATTCAAATCGCTTACGTAGTTCAGAGTCAATATCCTCAGAGATTTCAGAAGGATCACCCGGCCCAGCTATCAATACGCGGACATCAGGAATAAAACGTGAAATTATTGGGATTGCTTCGATAAGCACTTCGAGACCTTTTCTTGGTTCTTCAAAGCGACCGATGAATCCAAGTGTTGGACCTGCCCACTTCTCTTTAACGTTTCCATCTCGGTAGCGATCGGCAAAAATTCCGTTTGGAATTACATGTGCTGTCGTATCCATATGTTCTTGAAGTGTGTCGTAAGCGGCTTGACTGACTGCGATTTTTTCACTCAAACGTTCGATCGCCGGTTCAACAATTGATGCAATAACTCGGGTTGTCGCACCTTTCTTTGCTTGGGCGTGGAAAGTTCCGACGATAGGACCTTCACTAGCCCACAAAGCGAGGAGAGATATTGAAGGAACTGCAGGTTCATGCAGATGCAAGATATCGAAATCGTTATCAGTCAACCAATTGCGGACTCGTGCAAAGGCAGTTGGATTGAAAAGTAGCCGTGCGACCGCACCATTAAATGGAATGCTGATTGGCTTTCCTGCATTGACTAAATAATCCGGTAGATCGTGCTCATCTACCACCGGTGCAAGGACAGAGACAAAATGACCCTCAGCAATGAAGAACTCTGCAAGGTCACGGACATGATTCTGCACTCCCCCTGGCGTATCCCAGCCATAGGGACAGACAAGACCAATTCTCAACTTCTTCATATGCGCTCCACAAAATCTCCATCAACCCAGATGCGCTGCATCATGTGCCAATCTTGAGGATAACTCTTAATACCTTCTGCGAAATTATCAGCGCATAATTGCACAGTAGCTTTGATCCGTGACTCTTCATCTGCGTCATCCGGAATCACAATTTCTTGCAAATTCAGATGGATACCGGTTTCGGTATAGGAGACGAAGGCGGTAACCAACGGAATCCCTGTTCGAATTGCAAGAATTGCCGGCCCTGCAGGCATCCGGGCAACGCTACCGAAAAACTCAACATCAATTCCACTAGAAGATAGATCTCGATCTGCAATCAGTGCGATCAGCTTCCCATCTCGCGCGCGCTGCATGAGGGTTGGGAATGCTCGCGAATCTAGCGGCAGAGCTTCCATGCCAATTGCTTGACGGTATTCGAGGAACTTTTCAAATAGAGCGCGTGGTTTTAGAACTTCCACGACAGTAACTAATTGAGCGCCCCTGCTACAAAAGTAAGACCCTGCATGATCCCAATTACCCGCGTGCGGAAGGCTGACCACAACACCCGTTCGGTTCTTGATCGGATTCATCAAAAGGTGTTCATTGCTGACTGTCACCGTCGAAAGAATTCTCTCTCTGCTCCAATCAGGGGATCTGAATGTATCCATCCAGTACCGCATGTAGGAAAGTACGCCTCTGCGAACTAGTTCCTCGAGTTCAGCCGAAGGCAGCTCAGGCTTTACACGCGCAAGATTTGATCGCAGTCGCTCGACGCTCTTGCCATTCTTTTTGTATATCCACACGCCAATTTTGCAGAACAAGTGAGTCGCGTTTTTTTCAGAGACGCGCCTCACGATAAACCAGCCCAAGAAATACACACGAGCCATTACAAAATCTTTCATGTATTAAACCTTTTGCAGTGCACGATAGACAATCACCATGCGCTGTAGCACCGTAAAGACCCCGACAGCTGAAAGCAACGCAAATCCAATAAGCAGGGCAGCGTCGATACCGAGCCCGTAAAGTCCAATCGCGGTTAAACTAAAAATAAGACGCTCGGTACGTTCGGCAAATCCTCCAGAACACTCGATCGACATACTCTCTGCCTTGGCGCGGATATATGGGATCAAGCCACCTGAGACAAGTGAAATCAAAATCAGTATCGAGACCGTCTGATCACGGTCGATCATGTAGAGCAGAACTCCGATGAGAATCGCGGCATCAGTCACGCGATCAATGGTGGAATCCAGAAATCCACCCCACGCAGTTCCAGTTCCATTAGTAAGGCGAGCAATGGCACCGTCAAATAAGTCGCTAAGTGCAAAGAAGCAGATTGCCAGTGTTCCGATAAAGAAATCACCTCGTGGATAGAAATAGAAGACAGATGCCAAAGTTCCGATTGCCCCGACAATCGTCACGCCATTTGCAGTAATTCCTGCGCGCACAGCCATCTTGACCACTGGATTAATTAATCGAGTGACCTGAGGTTTCAAATGCGCACTAATCATCAAGACCATCGTAGGCTTTAACCCATGCCAACTTCCACCTCTGCCCCTGTGAGAATTGCCCTCTTTGGCCACGTGAGCGCAACTCCAGCCGCTCTGACCAAGGCGCTAGGCGATCAAGGCATTTCCATAGAGGCGACCAGTGAAGATATTGCCCATGTGGATTGTGCAATCTTTGCGGTAAACCCCGCTGCTGGAATCGATGCAGAGACAATCACCGCGTGGGAAAGTTTTAACGATTACCTGACTCCCCGAATTATGGTCGTACTGGCACTGCCTGGAGCAGAACTCGATTTTGATGACGCGGTATCACTTGCTAATCGAGTATTCGATCAGATGGCAACGCCATATTTAGTTTTACATAGCGATGATGGATCTCCTGCAGCACTAATCAATCTTGAAGATTTAACTATTCGCAACTATCTACATGGACTCGCTGTTATATCTGAGAGTGACCCCGAACATAAAGAGCTGGTCGCCGACTTCGCCGAGGAATATCGCGACCTGATTGATTCAAGTGGTGAGGATGCTTTCGCTGCCGGACTCTTGTTTCCCGCCATTCCGGTCAACCTTGATAACGGAATCGGAATTGATGTGCTGGTCTCTTACCTAAGACAACTGAAGTAGAACTACCAAGCAGCAGCTAGCTCGTTTCGAGTAACCGTTAAAAGTTGAGGCAACACCTTGGTCTTTCCAATAATTGGCATAAAGTTCGCATCCCCCGACCAACGTGGAACTACGTGTTGGTGAATGTGCGCAGCTACACCTGCCCCTGAGATCGCACCTTGATTCATTCCAAGATTGAAACCTTCAGGTTGTGAAACTTTACGAATTGTCGCCATGGCGTGGGAAGTGAGCGCAAAAATTTCCTCACGTTCATCGCCGGTAAGTTCAGTCAGATCTGCAACATGTCGATAAGCACAGATCAATAGATGACCCGGGTTATATGGATAGAGATTCATAACTACGTAGGCATGGGTACCGCGATGAACAACAAGACCCTCTTCGTCGCTCATCTGTGGGATCTCGCAGAAAGGGCAAGTGATTTCGTTTCCGGCTAGTGGGCGATTTTCTCCACGTAAGTAATCGAGGCGATGTGGTGCCCAGAGGCGCGACCACGCATCGGGCATTCCAGTTGAATCGATGTAATCCATGGCTACACCTGCTGGCGGGCTGCAACAGTTGCTGAAATCTCTGCGATTGCTTCTGCAAGTGGAACACCATTCTTCTGCTC